>NZ_WAKV01000035.1 GCF_015523185.1 Thermococcus sp. | reverse complement strand
GTTCTCTCCCTCCGTGTTTCTCCCCCCTGTTTCTTTTAATAGATAATAGGGGAAATAAGGCTGTAAAAGTCTCCTTTTACTGACCACTCCATCCCAGTGCCTCCCAAAAATGGACGCAGATATTACGTACTTTTTTTGCAGAAATAAAATTCTAAATAGGGAGAAAATGGGGAGGAAGTAGGATAGCTGTGTTTAATTATTGATCTTTTTCAGTGTTTTTCGGGGGGTAATCGCGATGTCGGCTTTAAACAAAAATCGCGATAAAATCCTGAAATACCTCTCCAACGTTCGAATCGCAACGCGAAACGACATTTCTCGCGAAACTGGGCTAACAGGGAGGGCCCTAACTGAAACCCTGTCAGAACTCGTTAAAGAGGGCGTTATTGAACTCATCGAAGAAAAACCGAAAACATACAAGTTTTTGGACATTAACGTCATCAAACTGGACTTTCAGGAGGTATCAAACTACTATCAACTCAAGCTCGAGGTGGTTAAGACCCTCAAAAGAGCGGGATGGAGACTTAAATTTAATCATCATGAAGTAGCCGCAGTTGCGTTAATGTATGCAAGGCACACACCGTTCAGAGTCCTGATCTTTGGCAGTCAGGGGGTGGGGAAAACTTCTCTTATTAAAGCAGTGTTCCGGGAAATTAAATCTCCTCTGGTACTCGAAGACCTGCATCTGATGAATCTCTATGAGGTGGTGGGCTCTACAAAGAATAAGACTAAAGTCATTGAAGAACAGTACAGGCATCGGTGGGGACAGGAAAACCCCTCCAGGTTTGACAAGTACGAAGTGATCCCTCTTTCGAGGATTGCTCCCTCGGAACTCATTTTCAGATTTATTCCTGTGAGAGTTGTTCAGCCCGTGACGGCACCGGAAGGATTATTCAAGCAGATTTATTTTGAATTTGTGAATGTTCCAAAACTACCTCTTCCCCGACCTCAAGAGATAGAACAGTTAAGTGAGCAATTGGGCTGCTATGAATACTTTACGATTGACAGCAGTGCTCATGCTCAAGCCGTTGGCAGGATAAAATATGATGAGATTGTGAACTTCACTGAGGACTCTACAGACCTGCATAAAACAAATATCAAATATGAATTAAGAACTAAAGACGATCTCTTACTGGCAAACTGGAGAGAGCTTCATCATGTAGATGATCTCTACAGGGGGTTCAATGAGGATCTTCAGATATGGAACAATGCCCTTCAGGTTCTCAGGTTTAACATGGGATGGCTTCAGGATGTAGACAAAGCTGTAGAACAGACAGTTGATTTTATTCTCGACATGTTCAAAACATTCACAATAGTGCGTCAGGTGTGACTACCCTATTATTCTTTTTTCTCCCAGCTCATTTTGGGAAATAGTTTTGGTCTCTAGCCAAAAATTGATGTTCATGACTCATCCATTTACCTCAAACAGGAGTATGGGAATAAAAAAGTTCTAGAGTCCAATCGAGAATTTGAAAGTAGCAAGGTAGCGCCGGTAGCGGAAGAGAGGCAGTGGTAGTAGCGCTGGTAGCAAGATAAAAAACTGGGAATTGGATTAAAAAATCAGTTTTTTCTTGCTTCTAGCAGAGGAAGAACCTTTTGTGGCAGTTTCAGGAGCACAAGCTTAATAAATCAAAAATTGCTTACTACGATAGGTTTGAGAACCATGAGTTCGGGTTGGAACTACTCATGGAGCGGCTGGAATGTTCTTGAGGTTCCAAAACCCTTAGCAGAAGAAATCCTCAATCTCAAGATCTACATGTATCAAGCTGACAATGCCCCCCGCCTAAGCGACGTTAACCTTTACAAAGAGCACGTCTCAAAACTTCTTCAACAGCAGAAACGTGAGGATTTTGACAGCTGGATAATTTATTACTCCCATCCAATCAGCGAAGAACTTCGTGAGGCTCTCAATGCAACGCAGATTGGAAAGAAGCCCCGCCCTATTACCAACTTCTCTCCAAGAGAAGCAACAGCCCTTATGACAAAGTATCTACAAAATAGACTTGGTAAAAGACTTGCAGAATTCACAGAAGAGTTCCAAGAACTTTCAGAACTAAGAAATGAGGACCTCGGCATCGCTACCGCCCGCAAACGCGTCCCGGAGGTTAAAGTTATTGGGTATGGAGGCGGGAAAATTAAAATTGCCCTGAGATACAGAGTCGAAAGTTCACCCACAATTAACCTGTGGGAACTTAAGAAGAGCAGTCTTCGCTCTCTTGTGGGGTTACTGGATAGACAACTCAAAGAACAAAAACCAATAAGAATCAAGAGCCCCCGCGCAAAGAGTGGAATGTACTCCTACCTTGTCAGGATACTTGCTGGGGAGAAAGCCAAAGAATTCCTAGAAAAAATGCTTTACACTGCTAGTTACCAGAAGATTAAAAAATCCATACGCAGTATCCATCCAGATAAGAATCCTCTCGATTCCGAATATGTATTCATTGCAGTCCCCTCCAAAAAGTACTCCAAAACTTTCTTTTCTCTATGTGGCACTCCTACGCCTTCAGATACCTGCTTGAGAGACACCTTGATATTCACCGAGTTGAATACCCAGTTAGTTGTGGATACTGCAGTAGAATCTATGTTGTTTGGTGAGGAAAGTGATTTTGTACAGTGGAGAAAAGAGGTTTTAAAAAAATACCAGAATGCAATCTCGCATTTTTCTAGGTCGTTTAAGTTTCATAGGGTTTTTCCTGCTCCTATTCTAGTCCCAGATCAAAAGATACTAATGGTCAAAACGGACAAAGGAGAAAGAAAGGAATGGGGGCTAAGAAAACTGATATTAAAAGGGAGTCCCTCCTCTGGTGTCTTTGATGATGCGATAGTGCCATTCACCAGTCGGAATGAGAATCTTAGAATATTTGTCTACTATCCTGCCAACATAAAATCAGAGGTCAAGAACTCTCTCTTTGAAAAAAGACTTGAGAGCCTAGCTAATGGAATTTATGCCAAGGCATTTACTGGAGTTGTAGAAGTGTCCCATCGGCCGATTAATGGCATCTCGTGGGGTTCCCTTAGGAGATCATCAACCCTCGACGAGTACTCCCATAAAATACTCACTGATATTGAGTCAAACCTTGGTGGACACAATGATTCCCATTTGATAATCACTGTCCTTCCAGATAGAAAAGAACTTGTCAGGTTTTACAATCTAAGAACAAAACTACTCAAAGAATATGACCGTAAAATAGCCGTGCAGGGAATTCAATTCAAGGGGCTTAATGACGCGTACAGAAGTTACTCCTCACTCCTTCAAACAGCTCCAAAGCTTGGGGTTTACTTCTACAGCTTGGATCCTGCAAATCCGGGAGTTAATAACCAGAACTATTATCTGTTACTAGGGATAGATGTCACTAGAAGGCATGAGGCAACTCAACGAAGTTTGGCTGCTAGTGTTGTATTAATGACTCCAGAGGGGATACCAAAAGGTACCGTAGTGTTTCCTCAGGATACCAACAGGGAGTCTGTTGACCTCTTTGGATTGTTTAAGGATATTCTCACCCATCGTGTGATCCGGCGGGAAATTAGGAAGAAGAAAGTAGGAGTGTTACTGGCACGTGATGGATTTGTGACGAAAAAAGAGGAAGGCAGCATTGAACCTATTCTAATGGAGTTTCCAAATCTTGAGCTTGATATGGTAGAAATTGTTAAAGAAACCGGAACCAGAGTGTGGCTATCCAATAATTTCAGGCCCTCCTATGTCCGGATGCCTTATGGAGAAATAGACCAGTATTTGGTAGTAGCCCATAGAGGTATGAAAGTTCAAAATTCTTCCTTTGTAAGAGCGTATGCAATTAGAAGGTATTATCATGCAACTGATGTTGAAAGCAACACGGGGCCTCATACTGCTCCGGTCTCTCTTGTTCACTATCTCATTTATCTTCACAGGTTGAACTACACCACATACATGGATTCTGTGATATCCCTCCCTGCTCCGGTTCATTTTGCTCATAAATGCTCGAATTTCATCAGAAAGTTCGGAATAGAAAAAATACCGATAGATAATGCACTGTTCTTTGTGTGAAAATTATGGCATGATCGAGTTAAAAACAAGCCAGAGATGCCAAGTACCTCACATGTTCGAGTTTAGTTTAATCTAAACTCGAAACATCTTAGCTTTGTACGTCCGCCGTATTCCAAAAACAATAAAGTGCAATAGTTTTAGAGGGAGCCCCCACAGAAAAACGCTTAAGTGACTCATCGAATACGTTTGGTAGGTGATAACATGCCAGCTCAAAAAATAACTCTAAAACAGCTTGAGACTCACCTCTTCAAAGCCGCGGACATATTGAGAGGTAAAATGGACCCATCGGAGTACAAGGAGTACATATTTGGAATGCTGTTCCTCAAGTACCTGTCCGACGTCTTTGAAAAGAAACGAGAGGAACTTAGGAAACAATTTGAAAATGCCAGAAGGAAGTGTGAAGAAGCCAGAGAGAAGTGTATCAAGGAGGGGAAAAAAGACTGTCCCAATTGCCCCACAGAGGAGGATATTGAAAAGAAACTTGAGAGTCCAGCTCTCTATGGAAGTACCTTCTTCGTACCACCCGAAGCTAGATGGGAAACAATCCTAGGTTTCAAGGAGGATGTGGGCAACAAATTGAACCGGGCTTTGATGGCCATTGAAGAAGCTAATAAGGAACTCGAGGGGGTGTTAAGCCATATTGACTTTAACGCCACCAAAGGGAAAACAAAACTCAAAGACCAACAACTCATCGACTTAATTCACCACTTTGATAGGTACAAGCTACTCCCGGAGAACTTTGAGTTCCCTGATTTGCTGGGCGTTGCATACGAGTATCTCCTCAAGCAGTTTGCTGATTCAGCGGGAAAGAAAGGTGGAGAATTTTACACCCCCAGCCACGTTAAGCGTCTCATGGTACGCCTTGTAAAACCCCAAGAGGGTATGACGGTTTACGATCCAACTGTTGGCTCGGGTGGTTTCTTAATTGAGGCTTATCGCTATGTTGAGGAACAGGGACAAAACCCCAAGAACTTGGGTCTCTACGGCCAGGAAATCAATGGGATAACCTGGTCAATATGTAAGATGAACATGATTCTCCACGGTATTAAAGATGCGGAGATTGAGAACGAGGACACTCTTAGGGACCCTAAACATCTCGAGAATGGATACATCAAGAAATTCGATAGAATCTTGGCAAACCCACCGTTCTCAATGCCAAGCCCGGGTGAAGATGTTAAATTCCCCGAGAGGTTCAAGTACGGGATAATACCCAAGGGAGCCAAAAAGGCCGATTTGATGTTCCTTCAGCACATGATTGCAAGCCTTAAAGAAGATGGAATCCTCGCCACGGTCATGCCGCACGGTGTTCTCTTCCGCGGAGGGCCTGAGAAAGTCATCAGAGAGGGAATAGTCAGAGACGACCTGATTGAGGCGATAATCGGCCTTCCACCCAAGCTGTTCTACAACACTGGAATCCCCGCATGTATTGTTGTAATAAACAAGAACAAGCCCCCAGAAATGAAAGGGAAAATACTCTTCATAAACGCGGAACGCGAATACGGGGAGGGCAGAAACCAGAACTACCTCAGACCGGAGGACATTGAGAAAATAGTCACGGTGTACGAAAAGAAGCTGGAGATACCAAAGTACTCAAGAATCGTGAGCATTGAGGAGATTGAGAAAAACGACTTCAACCTCAACATAAGGCGTTACGTCGATGCCACCCCAGACCCCGAGCCGGAGGACGTTAGGGCCCATCTCCTTGGTGGTGTACCAGAGTCAGAGGTCAAGAAATACCAAGGCCTATTCAACAAGTTTGGCTTTAATGTGGCTCAAATCTTTGAGCCCTACCACGAGGGATACCTCAAGTTCAAAGACGGTATTGATCAGAGAAAGATAAGGGAGATAGTGGAGGGGGATGAGAACGTTAAGGAGACGCTCGGCTCTTACTTTAAAGCCCTCGATTCTTGGTGGTCCCAGATAAAGCCAAAAATTGAGAATATGCCAAACAATAAGAACCTCTGGGCGTTCAGGGACGATGCCCTAGAGTCATTCAAGTCAGTGTTTCTGCCGCTGGGGGTCCTTGACGAGTTCAAGGTCATCGGTGTCTTCGTCAACTGGTGGGATGAACTAAGGTACGACTTCAAGACGCTGATATCTCTTGGCTGGAGCGTTGAGAACGGCATTACCAGCCTAATTGACGATGAGCTCATAGAGAAGAAGTTCTTCCCCAAGGAGCGTGAGGAGATTGAGGAACTCGAAGCCAAGGTGGCCCAGCTGAAGGCTGAACTCGACGAGCTCCTTGAGCAAGTCGAAGATTGGGACGAGGAAGAGCAGGGTAAGAAGAGCCCCAGCAAGGTAATCAAGTACCTCAAAGAGCAAATAAAGGACCTGAGCAAGTACCAGCTAACGAGCAAGAGCGCAATCGAGGAGATAAAAGAACTGAGGAGACTCATGAGGGCTATTGACGAGAAGAACAAGGAGCTCCGCAAAGTTAAGAAGAAACTAAATGAGAAGACTGAAGAGCTTCGTGGCAAATATCGGAAGGACAAGAATACAAAGGAAGAGATTCTTGAGAAGCCCGGTAAAATCCACAAAAAGCGTGAGAGCATGACTGACGAAGAGGCCAAGGAGCTAATCCTTGAGAAGTTCTACAACGTGATGAGGGAGCACCTGGAGCGCTACCTTGAGAGGGAGAAGCGCGAAGTCATTGAGGTTCTTGAAAAGCTCTGGGACAAGTATCATGAGCCACTCGCTGAGCTTCAGGCCGAGCGTGAGGAAGAGCGCAAAGAGCTTGAAGAAACCCTCAGGAGGCTGGGTTACTATGAGTGAGACTCCCGATGGGTGGAAGAGAGTTAAGTTAGGAGATATTGGAGAGATTAAACGTGGTGCTTCTCCTCGGCCCAAAGGAGATCCAAGGTATTTTGGGGGGGCAATCCCTTGGATAAAAATATCCGACTTATCGCGATTTAAGGAGGGCATCTACCTAACTAAAACAGAGGACACCGTTACAGAAGAAGGAAAACGAAGAAGTGTGTATTTACCTGATGGCTCTTTGATAGTCTCCAATAGTGGAACTGTAGGTGAACCGGCAATAATATTTACTGGGAAAGGCGGGTGTATTCACGACGGATTTATCACTATCAAGCCAAGGGAAGCTAGTGAAATATTCCTCTATTATTTATTTGAATGGAAAAAGCAAGAATTCCAAGTAATGGCCCAAGCAAACACTCAAGGGAATATGAACACTAAGCTCTGGGCTGAGGTTAAAATTAATCTCCCTCCCCTCCCAGAACAGCGCAAAATTGCCGAGGTGCTCTCAAAGGTCGATTCCCTCATCGAGAAGACTGAAAAAATCATCGAGAAGTACGAGCGCATAAAGCGGGGCCTGGCCCAGGATTTGCTCACGAGGGGCATCGACGAGAACGGTCGCATCAGGAGCGAGGAGACCCACGAGTTCAAGGACTCGCCTGTTGGGAGAATTCCGAAGGAGTGGAAGGTTGTTAAGCTTGGCGAACTGGGGGAAATAGTTTATGGGGACAGACTTCCTGAATCGGAATATCATCCATACGGTGATTCTCTTGTTTATGGTTCCAGCGGAATAATTGCAAGATCTTACAGATTCTTAGATACTGGTGCAGCAGTTGTTCTTCCAAGGAAAGGGACAATCACAAATGTTTTTTACGTTAGTCCAAATCAAAAGTTCTGGGTTATTGACACAGCATTCTACATCAAACCAACTATCGATGCTAAATTTTTGTATTACGGCCTTCAGAGAGTAAATCTAGAAATCTACAATGAGGCGACTGGTGTCCCAAGTTTGTCACGAGAAACACTTCGAAATATCCTGCTTGCAGTGCCCTACTCAGATGAAGAACAGCGCCGCATCGCTCAAGTCCTGTCGCAGGTGGACAATATTCTCGAGAAGGAACGCAGGGAGTTAGAAAAACTTAAGAGGCTCAAGCGTGGACTAATGAGTGACCTCTTGAGTGGTAAGGTACGAGTAACTCCACTGTTGGAGGCTTCGAAATGAAGCTAAAGAGGTTGATACTCGAGAACTTTAGGGGGTACTATGGAAGAACAGAAATTGACTTTGATGACCTCACTGCCTTTATCGGAAAAAACAACGTTGGTAAATCAACGATTCTTGAGGCCCTTGACATATTTTTTAACAACAATCCCCCCTTGGAGGGAGGGGAATGAGCTACCGCCGTCTTGATGAAGAGCACTATGTGGAAAACACTTTCCTTAATCATCTCAAACTCCTCGGTTGGAAAGTTTACCGGGGAAACAAAACTAACCCTCTCGTGAAGGAGATTAGGGGGTTCCGCAAGGACTACGAGCCAGTTTATGGCGATGAAGTTCAGCTTAGAAACAGCTTCAAGGATGTTATCTTAGAGAACGAACTCCGCAGGGCCCTCAAGAGGATAAACCCTTGGATGGAAGACGACCAAATTGAGGTCGCGATAAGAAGGATTCAGAATCCTGAATCACGCTCATTGGTTGAGGCCAACATGGAAATTCACGATCTATTGTTAGAGGGTATCTCTGTTTCTGAAAACCGAAAGACAGGAGAGAGAAGCCCCACGGTGAGGTACATTGACTTCCAAAACCCCAAGAACAATTCTTTCATAGCGATTTCCCAGTTCAAGGTTAACGTGCCCGGCACCAACAAGCACATAATACCCGACATTGTTCTGTTCGTTAATGGCCTTCCCCTTGTGGTTGTGGAGTGCAAGTCCCCCACAATCGCTGACCCCATTGATGAGGCAATAGAGCAGTTGATGAGATATTCAAATAGAAGGGGAGCAAAAGAGGGGAATGAGAAACTTTTCTGGTACAATCTCTTCCAAGTGGCGACTTTTAGGCGGGTTGCTAAGTACGGAACAATAACCTCTGAACGGCACCATTTTGTCGAATGGAAGGATCCATATCCCTACACTATTGAGGACATTCAGAGTCTCTTGGGCGGAAACAAAGTTTACAGCCAGCATTTGCTGATTCAGGGGATGCTGTCAAAGGAGAACTTGATTGAAATCCTCCACACGTTCACAATATTCATGGAGACTCCTACCGGTTTTGTCAAGATAGTTCCCCGCTATCAGCAGTTCAGGGCGGTTAAGAAAATCATCAAACGCCTCAAGGAGTACAGAGACCCGCGTAAGAGAGGGGGGATCATATGGCACACCCAGGGTAGTGGAAAGTCACTAACAATGATGTTCACGATACGTGCCTTGAATCACGATCCAGAGCTCACCAAGTTCAAAGTTGTCTTAATAACCGACCGCAGGAATCTGGAAAAACAGCTCAGGGATACTGCAAAAGGAGTGGGTTACACCGTCAAGGTGGCCCAAAGCGTTAATCACCTTAAAGAGCTCCTCAGCACCAACACTCCAGACATTGTAATGGCAATAATGCACAAATTCCAAGAGAGAGATTTAAAGAGCGAGTTCCCCGTTTTGAATACTTCCGATAAAATCCTCATAATGGTTGACGAGGCCCACAGGACACAGTACAAAATACTCGGTGCCAACTTAAGGAACGCCCTTCCAAACGCGACGAGAATCGCGTTTACGGGCACGCCAATCGCTAAGACAGAGGAGTGGTTTGGGGAGTACATTGACAAGTACACCATAAAGCAGTCCGTGGAAGATGGAGTAACTGTTGAAATTCTCTACGAAGGGCGTGCACATAAGGCAGAGCTCTCAGATGAGGAAGCGGCGAACAGGCGCTTTGAAGACGTTTTTGGTCAGATTGAAATCGAGAAAAAGAAACTTATCCTTGGCAAGTACACGTGGCAGGCCTACCTTGAACACCAAGATGTGATTAAGGACAAGGCTAAGGACATGATTGAGCACTATCTCAAGACGGTCTTTCCGAACGGTTTCAAGGCTCAGGTTGTCGCGGTCTCAAGATTGGCAGCCATTAGGTACAAGGAGGCCCTTGAAGAGGCTCTGAAAGAAAAGATAAAGGAGTTCGAAGAGAACGAAAAGGAGCATGGTATCACCAAAGAACAACTGGAGATTCTGAAACGGCTAAAAGTTGAAGTAGTTATCTCAAAGGGGCCAAACGATCCGGCTGATTGGGAGGCATACACAAGCCCCTCAAGACACAGGAAAATTATTGAGAGCTTTAAAACTCCATTTGGGAAGACCTCAAAAAGTGGAATTCCTGGGGACGTTGGTATCATAGTGGTAAACAACATGCTGATAACTGGTTTTGACGCCCCAATCGAGCAGGTCATGTACCTTGACAGAATTCTAAAGGGACACAACCTGTTGCAGGCGATTGCGAGAGTGAACAGGGTTTACAAGAACAAGAGTGCCGGTTATGTCGTTGACTACGTTGGAATAGTGAACCATCTGGAAGAGGCACTGTCCATTTATGCGAAGGATGACATTGATGAAATTAAAAAGGCCGTTTACAACAGAGAACAGAGCTTAGATCGGCTTGCAACGTTGTCAAGGAGGATTGATGAGTTCTTTAAGTCCCATGGAATAATGAACTGGAGAAGTCAGGTGGACGATTGCATTGACCTGTTGGAGAATGAGGAACTCAGACAGCAGTTCTTATCATTGACCCGGCAGTTTGGTCGGGAGCTGGATAGGGCCCTTCCAGACCCAAGGGCAGTTAAGTACGCCAGAGATTGGAAAATATTAGGATTCATACGGGAGAGTGTCAAAAACGTTTATTATGACAGCACAATGAGTATCTCGGAGGCTTCAAACAAAATCAGGGAAATCGTTGAGGAGTTCTTGGTATCCAAAGGAATTGACCCCAAGATTCCCCCAACACCGTTGTTGGCCGAGGACTTTGTGAAGCAGATACAGAAGTGGGAGTCACCAAAATTACAGGCCAAGGGAATCGAGGCAGCTATTAGGGATCACATACTAAAGCACTATCCTGAGGATCCGGAGTTTTATGGAAGGTTCTCTGAAAGACTGAAGCAAATTCTCGAGGAGTACCAAGGGCGGTGGGAGCTCCTTAAGAGGGAGCTTCTGGTGCTTAGGCAGAGATTGATTGAAGGAAGGAGCAGGGAAAAGACGTATGGGCTGGACCCAAGAAAGGAAATGCCCTTCTTGGGAATACTCAAGAAGGAGTTGTACGGCACGGCACCGTTAGAAAAGCTTCCCCCAGAAGAAGTCCAGTGGATGGTGAACGTAACCAAGCGGGCCCTTGGTATTATCAGGGAGCGGGTTAAGATGGTGGACTTCTGGGAGAGCCCTATCAAACAGAAGGAACTTAGGGCCGAGCTCATCAACGAGGTATTGCTACCCGAGATAACGCACAATCCCCAGTTGTTTGATAAGCTGGAAGTACTGGCTGAGAGGTGGCTGGAGCTTGCCTACTACCATTACAGTTGATGGGATTCCCGTTCGAGTTTTATTTTCCAAGAGGAAATCTCTAAAGCTCCAAGTCACAGATGAGGGTGAAGTCCGTTTAGAGGCACCTGTTGGTATCAGTGGCGAGACGATAATTCGATTTGTACAGGAACACCGGAATTGGATACTGAAGAAACGTGAGATAATCCTGAAGAGAGACCCCAAAGTCACAAAGAGGGAATTCGTATCTGGGGAGAGTTTTCTGTATCTGGGAAGATACTACCGATTGAAACTCGTCGATGATCAGAGAGAGCCATTAATTTGGAAGGATGGGTGGTTCTATCTTTCCAAAAAGCACAAAGATAACGCGAGGGAAGTATTCATCAGGTGGTATCGCGAGCAAGCAAAAATCATTATTCCCAAACGAGTTTGGTGGTATGCTTTACTCGGTGGATTCAAATACAACAGAGTGCTGATTACAAACGCTAAAAAGAGATGGGGCTCGTACACGGGAAATGGCAACTTGAATTTTTCGTGGCGGTTAGTTATGGCTCCCATGGGGGCAATTGACTATGTAGTTGTTCATGAGCTTGTTCACACTCTTGAACCAAGGCACACCCCTGAGTTCTGGGGTAAGGTTAAGGTGCTCTTGCCGGATTATGAAAAGTGGAAGTCGTGGCTTGATGAATATGGGTACATACTAACCAACATAATTTAGGGGGAGAGCATGATGATACTCCCGGAACTCAAGCCAAATGAGATTGCTCGTTTTTTCGAACTTTACGAGTGTCCTCAATACATAAAACTCCTTTATGAAAAGAAGAGTGGCGCACTCGACAACTATCACTGCGTGTTGAGTATCAAAAGTCGCGTGGACGATGTTCTTGTGGAGTGGGGTGCTAAATTTGAAGAAATGCTCCTTAGAGAGTTACATAAAAAACTCCCCAATGCAGAATTTTATGGCTTCTTCAAGAAAACAAAAACAAACAAGTCTCCAAGCCAAGTGTTTTTCGAAGAAAATTACCCCAACAACTGTACTTACATCAACTCGGAAGAAGAATGCTTAGAGAAAACTCGGGAGTTACTAAAGAAGCTATCTCAAAAAGCCCCAACAGTAATTTACCAACCCTGTTTAAAAGGGACCATTGGATCATTCCCCGTTGCTGGGAGGGCAGACTTCATCGTGGCTGTTCCAGAAAACGACCGTTTCACCTTTTACGTTTTGGAGGCCAAATTCACAAAAGAGGAGAAGCTTTTCCACAGATTCCAAGCGATAATTTACGCTTATCTCTTGAATCAGGTTTTAGATGGCCTCAAAATCGATGGAGAAATAAAGTTGGCGGTTGTAACCAAGGGAGCCCCACTAACTGAATGGCCACCAACAGGAACCTTGAACTTTCCTCAGGATGTAGAAGAGTACATTTTAACCCTGGAGAACAAGCTAGGGGAAGATGGTCCGTTTTATGCCATGTTGAACTCAGAAAAAGCTGACCTCTGGCTTACAATGCGGTGTGCCGAGTGTCCATTTGAACCCGTCTGCATAGCTAAAGCTGTTGAGAGAAGAGACTTGGGCCTCCTTGGAATTCAACCCGGTTATCAAAAAGTGTTCAGAGAGGCAGGAGTTGAGACCATCGATGATCTTGCCAATCTTTACGAGTTTCCTGTTGATAAAAGGGGTTATTCATGGCCTACCGATTTCAGACGTCCTAAGGCCAAAAAACCTGATGTGGTTGCTCACATAGTTGGGAAGACCGAACTCAGTCGCCTCCCAAAACTTTCTAAAATGGCCCAAGTCATAAAAAAGGAGATTGAGAGAAAAACAAATGACGTTAGACCCGAATTTATCCCCGGAACTGGTTACAACTTGCCTGCGGAGAATGGCTATTTTTATCCAGAGAATTCGCTTGTCAGGATTTATCTCTTTGTTCAGCACAATCCAATACATGACACTCTGATTGGAATATCTGGCGTTGTGGAGAACTCTGATTCCAAGCGGATAAAAATCCTAGCTGAAGTTGTTGATAAAATTCCAGAGGGAGAAGAAGAGGCCCTTAAAATGGAAAGAAACCTCCTAGTGAAATTTTTCACGGAAGTCCTCCGTGCCATCATAGAGGTTGCACCAAACTTAGAGGGGCAATATTATCGTGACCCTTACGAGAGAAACAAGAAGGGTGAACCCGCACTCAGAAAGTGCACGGGTGATGATGTTTTTCTCCACTTGTACTTTTACAGTAGATTTCACAGAGACAAGCTAATGGAAGCAGTGAAGCGCCATAGAGAAGTCTATGGGATGAACGCTATTCGCTCGTTCCTGAGTCTCAGGAAGGCCATTGACCAAGAGGGGTACTCAATTGTCAAAGATGAACTAATAAAGCGTCATGCCCTCAGGTTTCCCCCAGGATTGGGAATAATTCCTGTTGTTCATCAATTCCAGCTCAATTGGGGGGAAGCCCCTGAAGAGTATCACGGTAAAGCTCCTCATTGCTCACACAAGGGGTGGTTTACATGGAACGGATTAGAAGAGGAATTCGAAGACCTTTTCAAGTTCCTTGTCAAAAAGGACGAAAATGGCCAGCTAGTATTGTTTGATAGAAACAACCCATGTCCCCTGTACAACATAGGCAAATACTCGTTTGGAGGATATGGGGACGTCCCACCTCTTTACCCCATCTTTCATAGGGAAGACGAACAGGTGCCTCTTTATGTAGCATGGGACGCGCTTACTAAGGACAAATCGAAGGAATTAAAACAGTTACTTGAATACTTGGTGCTTGCT
This sequence comes from Thermococcus sp., assembly GCF_015523185.1. Taxonomy (NCBI): domain Archaea; kingdom Methanobacteriati; phylum Methanobacteriota; class Thermococci; order Thermococcales; family Thermococcaceae; genus Thermococcus; species Thermococcus sp. The sequence continues at coordinate 61,226 of NZ_WAKV01000035.1, read as the reverse complement.
GTTAGACATGTGGAGCGTTCAATACCTGAGAGTACCAAAGATAAATTCATTAGGAAAACTCCATTCAGTCTCAAAGAGCTCGCCGATTTTAACTTGGCGGATATCAGTCTAGCAGAAGTTCTCGAGGAATATCAAAAACTTGAATACAACACGAGGAAGGAGGAACTCCAAACTCATTACCGGCTCCCGCTTTCCGTTCGTGTGCTGACTGGACGGAGTATGGTGATTAGGGTCTCAAGGGTAGAGAAACTCAAGGGCGGGAAGACAAAAATAAGAGGGTGTGCAATCTTACCTCCCACTGACGATCAGGGTATTTGGTGGAATTACGATCCTACTGAGGCTCCCCTTTTCAGTCTGGATGAATCTTCCTGGGTTGTCATTACCCCCGTCAAAAACGAATGCAAGAATGTGGGATGTGTAAAGCTTAGTCCTGTGATAACAGGAAAGGATCCAGCTTTTGAAATATCAAAATCGCCCCTTGCAGTAATCAATAGCTTTGATAGAGAAACTGGGGAGGTGGAACTTTCTCTTCTTCCCATTCGTCAGCGTGGACCGTTTTTGTTAAGCCACTCCTTCCCGAAAAATAATAGTTTAGGAATTCAAATTAATGGTGAAACGATTTCAAAGGGGAGTTACTTAGCCATTGACCCTGCTATGGATGACCTTAATATGAACAGGGCCTACACAGTTCTTGAGGAAATTCTCGATGGTTCACGCCCTCATTACCTTTACCAAAAACTGCAGGACATTTATTCATCAGAAAGACTCACTCATTGGGATATTGAGAAGTACAAGACAAATCTGTGGACGGAGGAACACGTTGAAGAGTTCGTGAATCTCCTTGAAAATGTTAGCAAAGTAAGTGATGGAGTTTATGTTCCAAATTCAGGTCAGAGGGAGTTTATTCTGGACATTGATAACTTCCTAGCTGGGCTTCAGGGACCGCCTGGAACTGGTAAAACCTCTGGAGCCGTTGCGCCCGCGATACTGGCCAGGGCGTACTCTTCAATTAAACAGAAAAAGACCTCGATTTTCATTGTCACTGGAGTTTCTCACAGGGCCATTGATGAAGCGCTTATTAGAACCGCCAAATTGCGTTTGGCTCTTAGCTCTCATATCAAAGAGCTCGAAAATATTGAACTCATTAGAGTGGCCAGCAGTAGGGATACTCTTCCTCAAATAGAAAATAACTTGAAGTCAGAGAACTTCATACCCGGGGAGTACAATGTCGCCTTAACATACGCTGAAGGAAATAAGGTTAGAGAAGTGCTTTCTTCCACTCGGCTTGATTGGTGGAAGTCTCAAACGGGCTATGTGAAGGTTCTCTTCGCAACTCCAGGAACGATTTTTAAGCTATTCAAAGACCCGACTAAGTTCCCCCCAATGGCTGAGCTTGTGGTTATTGACGAAGCTAGTATGATGGATCTCCCAATGTTCATAATGGCTACTATGGGTACTAAAGATGGTTCACAGGTTCTTATCGTGGGGGACCATAGACAAATGCAACCAATTCAGGCGCACAACTGGGAGGTCGAAGACAGAAAGACTATTGAGGAACACGTTCCATTTCTGTCCGCAATAAACTTCTTGAGGTTCCTGCGTGGGGAGCTTGACCCGGAGGAGCACAGGGAATTCGAGAAGCTTCTTTACCGGAATCCCCCCTTGTGGGAGAGCAAAGAAGTAATGGAGAATGTAATCCCTATCCACAGGTTGAGAGAGACTCATCGTTTACCTCAAATTGCTGCGGAGATGCACTCTGAGCTGATTTACAGCAAGGATGGGATTGAGTTAATAAGCAAGAAGAAAGGAGACAAGAAAAGACAATTGATGAAAATCGTGACTAATCATGAAGTTCCGGAATGGATAAGATGGGTTCTTCATCCTGGGTACCCCTACGTCATTATTGAGCATAATGATACTTCCTCTACAAAAGTCAATGAACTCGAGGCAAGAATAGTTTCTGAAGTAGTTAAAGCCATTCCCCAGGAGTTGGACATTGGTGTGGTCGTTCCATATCGTGCTCATAAGGCGTTGATTTACAGGGAATTAAGAGATTGTGACAGAGAGGTGTTAGTTGATACTGTCGAGAGGTTTCAGGGCGGTGAGAAGGATGTTATCATAATATCTATGGCATCAAGTGACCCAACATATTTGGCAACGGTCTTTGATTTTATTTACGACCAGAATCGGTTCAATGTAGCTGCTAGTCGTATGAAGGAGAAGTTGATATTGGTCGCATCAAAGAGCTTCTTTACTGCATCAGCCTTTGATTTAGAGCAGTTTGAGAAAATTAAAGTTTGGAAACGATTCTATCTGCGGGTTAAAACCTTTGGAGAATATCGTTCAATATGGGATTGGAACTTAGCTCTCAATCCTGTAGTGAGGATTATGGCGTATCGCCTTAAAAAATGGTAGAGCAAAGCTATGCTGTGTACCATTCATTATTTCTTTTTGACTTGTTCCTCAAGGATTTTTGAGGCGAGATCCTTGAAAGTATCTTCCTCTATCATATTCTTGTACTCAAAGAGCAACAAAGTTGCAGCTTCAAGGTGACTTTCTTCGATTAACTTAGTAATGATGTCTATGATAAACTGTGATTGTAAATTATTATTTGTTGCTTGTGTGGTTTCTATCGCTGGGTATCTCTGTCTGAGTGTTTCAAAAATATTAGCTTCAAATTCTCCCTTGTTCTTTTGTAGTCTTAATAGTTTAGATTCCTCTAATATGTCCAAAACCAAAGACGGGTTCACCTTTAATAGATCTAAAAGGACTAAATTTCCGGCTGTGATTAAGTCGGAGATTGAATACGTCCTGCCATGTTTTTCTTTGAAAAACTTCTTTAGGACTTTAAGCGAGTAGTAGGCATCGGAGGTTACTTTTATGGAAGACGCTCCTTTCATCATATCACCAAAATTTTAAGTATGTATTTTATTTAAAAAGCTTATGTTTTTACATACTCTCGGGAAACTCCCTAAAAAAGGACAGATAGATTAAGAAACAACTTCCTCGAAAATCTGTGCTGGTTTGAAATCCAGCTGGGCCCCGTTCTCACCAAACAGTTTCTTCCGAACCTCTGGGCTCAATATTAGGAGCAATTCCGGCATTAACCTTTCGATAAGACCGTCGAAGAGCATCTTCGTGAACCGACGATAACGAGAGCTAAATCGTTCGTCTCGAGTGATGGAGATGTAGTGGTAGAAGTCCACCCCCTCAACCCTTCCCAAAAGATAATTCTTGAATCTGCGCATATTGTCCAGTCCCAAGAGTCCCCCTCCAAAGAGCTCGCTCGATAATTTTTCACCTTCCATTTCAAAAACGCGCTCTTGTAAATAAGAGTCGACGTACTTTCTGATCAAGGACACGGTTATTATGGGCTCGTTTGGTGGGTATTTCCTGAGCCAAGGGTTCTTTCTGTAGAGTTCTTCTAGGATGTTTTCGTTGAATGCTAGGTTGGGCCGGTAGTATCTGTAGAACACTTTATCCAGCCCGTAATAGCCGAATATTGGCTCGTCTGGTTTCGTTATGAACTTCCTTTTGAATATTCTCAGCTCGTCTGCCAGCAATGGATGAATGAAAACAGGCGTGAAGCTTCTCACAGGACTATCTTTTATCTTCATTCTTCTGAAGTAGATTATTCTTCTGTTAAGATCGATTTGCTTTAGAACTCTGCCTTCTTCTTTTAAGAGAACTTCAAATTGGAGGTCATTTAGCTCGGATGAACGTGCTCCCGTTAGCAACAGCGTGATCAGTGCCAATCTGAGGTTTTCCAGTGTTCTGCTCTCTCTTTTAGTCTGCAATAGCAGGGCTGTCCAGCGTATGGCGTCCTTGACCCTTTCGTCAGTTACCACTTTCTTCTGTTCGTTTTTCAGGTATTCATTGAGTTGTTTCCCTTTTTCCTGGATTACCGATACGGAAAGCTTGTTTAGGTAAAATAATGGCTTAAACACTTCAAGTCCTAACGTCTGGGAGAGCTGGAGGCCGTAGTAGTTAAACAAGATTTCCTCCAAGCATATTCGTGAGCTTTCTAAATACACTTCTAGTGTGTGTTTAGCGGGGCGTCTCTTTTGGATGTAGTGCTGAAATGCTTTGTAGATGTCATTTGCGTTTATCTTAATTGTGTCGACTTCTGGATTTTCAGGGTCCAGCCCTTTGACTTCGAAGAGATTTTCTAGTAGTATGTTTAATGAGGTTGATCTGTTTCTAAAGGTGCCTCGCCTGAGTAGTCCTTCATCTCTTCTGCGTGCGAGTTTTTCTTTGTAGTCGTCAATAACCTCTAGCGATATCACTACCTCTGGCTGTTTAATGTAGTGGTCGTGTTTTTTGATTTTAGAGAATGTTTTACGTGCCATGGGGGTTCACCTCGTTGTGATTATTACCTACTTTAGCCTTAAAAACATAGTGCTGATCCAATAAAGTAGGCGATGATTTGAGATTGGAGAAATAAAAGACGGTATTTTCTGGCTCAAGTGTGAGTTAAAGTAGGTAAAAAATTGTCAATAATGAATCTCTTCATCGCCCAAGTGTATTCTTTGGGTGGGTTTATAAATTCATTCTCCTCCTATGTTCCGAATTCCTGAGCCCAACGTTCATAACGCCCTATGTCCTTTCTTGTAAGTGGACTCTTGATTTTCTTGAAAGCTTTCTCAAAGTCCCACATCTCAAGTGGCCTAACCTTTAGCTCAAGGTTTTCTAAGTTCGTGAGCCTCTTTATGTCTAAAAGCTCAGGATTCTCGTGCTCAAGCATATTGTGAATTGCAACTTGACACAATGCAGCGATTTCCCTCCCTGAGTAAAGTCGTTTCATGCTTTTTTCAGCTATAGTGTCAAGGTCTAAGTGGGATATATCAAGTCCTTTTGTGTGGATTCTTATTATTGCCTTAGTGGCTTCTCTATCGGGTAGGGGAACATAAATCCTGAGGGGAAAACGCGAGAGAATAGCTTCATCCAAGTCCCATGGCGTGTTCGTTGAGACCAATGTAAGAACAAAACGATCTTTCTCGCTCTTAAAACCATCGATCTCAGTAAGAAGTGTCGCAAGGGTTCTCCGAGTCGCCTCATGAACGTTTTCCCTTTTTGGCGTGAGGGCATCTATTTCGTCGATAAACACGATGCTCGGTGTTCTTTCCCTTGCTACTTGATACAATGCTGAAATTAGTTTGGAGGATTCGCCAAAATATTTGCTAAGTACGGCGCTGGCTTTGACGTTAAAGAACGTGGCATTGAGGCTACCGGCTGTTGCTGAAGCAAGGAGCGTTTTTCCGGTTCCGGGTGGTCCAAAAAGAAGAATGCCCTTCCATGGTTTAATTGCATCGGGTTTTTTGGCGAGTGCAAGGGCAACGTTTTTCGCAAGAAGTCTTTTAACGTCTTCGAGTCCTCCTATGTCGTCCCAGGTAATAGTCGAGTGGGAGATTAAATTTTCCACAATGGAGACGTATTCGTCCTCTATTCTTCTCTTGTTTCCAAAAGTGGCATTTTTAGCTTCAGTTGCAGTTGTACTTCTTATCAGGTTATCAGCAACTATACTCCATTTCTTGGCTTTCTCCAGGTAGAACTCTCGTCTGGATGGTATTTTCTCGGATATCTTGGCAAGTATCTCGGCACATTTCTTGGCTAGATCCGCTGCAGTTCTTAAGTCACCGGCTTCAAGGGCTTTCTCGTACTCTCGTTTGCAATCTTCAAAAAGTGACAAATAGAGGGACTGCATTATCAATCCCTCATGGCGTCTTCAATCTGCTTAAGTCTGCTCTTGGGCTCTAAGTCTGAGGAGGCAGAGGACTCAAAGAGAGATGTTGCCTCTTCAATTGTTTCTGCGTCGAAATCTCCTGTTAGTATGCTTTCACTCGTCAGATCGAGCATTGAAGCGAGCGCTTCATCGAGTTCTTCAACTTTTCCCATGGCTTTTTCGAATTCAATCTGCATCTTTGCTATGTCCTGAGCCCCCGGTCCTTCAGCTATGCTCTCGACTATGTCCCTGCTGAACTGGATGAAGTTAGCCGAGACCTTCACCAGCTCTCTCTGGATTTCGGCCTCCTCCATGAGGAGGAGCAATCTTTTAGCCTGCTTTATTCGCTCTTCAAGGGCGAGGTATTTCATGGCGCTCCTCTTTAGAAGGGCTTCATCTCCAAGTTTTGCCGCTTCCTTTCCTTGGAGAAATATTTTGCGCTTCAGGTTCTCGAGGTTGTTAATGTACTGCTTCAGGGCCATCTTTGCCTTCCTCATGCGCATCTTGCGCTCTATCTCTTTTTCCTCCTTAGATTTCCAAAATCTAACCATTTAGAACCCTCCTATTTTTTGAAAAACTATAACAGTCACATTATCCCTTGTGACCGGCAGGGCTTCTTCAATCAGCTTCTTAGCTATCTCTTCCGCGCTCTTTCCTTCGGAGGCTATTTCGACTATCTTCTTCTCATCAACGTAGTCGTGAAGACCATCTGAACTCAGAAGAAGAACGTCGCCCTTTTCAAGCTTCCACTCGTAGAGGTCAACGCCGAAGTCTATTCCGAGTGCCTTCGTTATGATGTTCCTCATCGGGTGCCTCTTGGCCTCTTCTTCCGTTATCTCGCCCTTGTCGAGTAGCTCCTGAACGAGGGAGTGGTCTTTTGTTCTTCCGATTATTTTTCCATTTCTTATCAGATAAGCCCTGCTGTCGCCAGTGTTCGCTATAACCGCTTCTTTTTGTTTAACAACAGCTGTAACAAGTGTTGTGCCCATTCCCTCCTTATCCCCTACAGCATTCTCCAGTATGCGTTTATGAGCGAGTTCGTGGGATATTCTCAACAGTTTCATTATCTTCTTGTTGCTCATACCCTTGCGATAACCCTGTCCAAAGACCTCTTTTAGGGTATCAACAGCGATTTGTGAAGCAACTTCCCCTGCATTGTGACCGCCGAGGCCATCTGCCACAGCTAAGAGGTATGCATCTGGGAGCCTCATTATCAGAAGGTTGTCCTCGTTGTTGTCCCTTGCTCCAACGTGGCTTATGCCAAAGGCTTTGCCTGCTTTCACCTCGATGGCCTTTTCGGTTCTCGTTACCTCCTCAACACCTACACCGTTCTTTCTCCAGTAGAGGTAAGCACCTGTACTGCCCAGCGCGAGAAGGGTGAGGGCAATCAGTAGAGGAACCTTTGACCCCTTCTTGGGGGCGCCAACCATAAGAAAAGCCGTTGAGGTGGAGTTCGCCTTTACCTCGACTTTCGTTGCGTTCCAGCTTTTGCCGTCGCTCACGTTAACGATGTATTCTCCGGGTGGTAGTAAAAGGGAACAGGGGGTTATGCACGTCTTTGTGATGTTCGTCCCGGTTACGAGAGCGGTCAGGTTTGAGGGAGTTGAGTTGATGAAGAGCATCCCAGGGAGGGGCTTGAGGACTTCGCTTATGGACACCAAAGCCCCGGGTTCAACTTCGACGGTGGTGGAGTAGGTCTCGTGGTTCCTGAGGGAAAGCCTTACCTCGTGCTTTCCGGCCGAAACGGAGACGTTGAGGGGTGTTTTTCCCGTGTAGTTTCCATCGACGTAGACCTTCGCGCCCTCTGGATGGGAGACTACGCTGATGACGCCCGGTTTGGGCCTCAGGGCTGCGTTTATGGTGAGGTTTTCACCCGGGCCGAGGGTCACGTTTTTCGTCCAGTTAAAGTACCCTTTGAGAACGATGGTCAGGGTGTAGTTTCCGGGTTGCACGTGCCTGCTCAGGGGAGTCTTTCCAAGGGGGAGCCCGTCTAGATAGATCTCGGCACCCTCCGGGGTTGAGGAGACGTTGAGCTCAGCTTGGCGGGGGATTAGCTCGAAGGTTAGGGGGGACGTTTGTTCCCCAATCCGAACCCACCTGCTGACGTTGAAGTATCCTTCCTTCCTCAATGTGAACCTGTGCAGGCCTGGAAAGAGGAACACCGCTGTCGGCGTTCTCCCCACGGTCACGTTGTCAACGAGCAGAAGCGCATCTCCCGGTTTCGACGTGACGTTCACAACAATTGTGCTCCGGGAGGCGTCCAACGAAACTCGAAAGTGCGAGGTTCTGACAGTAATCTCCTTACTTTTCAGGCCGATCTCAGAGACCCCTACACCCAGCCTTTCCACCTCGATTGAGGCGTTCTTCCATTCAACGTGAAGTGGCCTGAAGGGAAGGCAGAGCTTGGAGAGGCAGTTACCGTTGACGTGGAGTAGCACCGGGTACCCCAACCTCGTGAAGCCTGCAACGTAAACCCCGTCACCGGAAAAATCGCTGGACGTGTATAGTCCTCCCTCTGGGACGCTGATTCCGCCGCCCCACATCAAATCCCCGCTGCTGTTGAAAACGAGGGCGAATCCATCAACCAGTGAAGAGCCAGGGAGGAAAACACCATTCGGGATGGCTGTAGGGCCGTTGGGAAATACTCCGTAGGTCTTCCACTGGGATATTTCGGGTACTCCCTCCCTCATCCACAAAAGGCTTCCGTTGTCCCTCAATGCAAGTAGAAAGAACCCGGGACCCGCGGGATTGCCGCTAATGAAGAGGGTACCATTTGAAACTGCCATTCCCCACGAGTAACCGTTGCTACTTCTCACCTCGTTTCCCAAGACCTCTTTTTTCCCGAAGGGATAAACCTCCGCCCACGCAACGCTCCAGTTGGATAAGATCCTCATGGCGAAGGGATTTGTAACTCCTCCAACCTCTGCCTGACCGCAGACGAAGAGGCTCTCGTTCCAGAGAAGGGCATCTTCTACGGAGAGACTTCCGTTATCTGGAACATAGAGTCTCGCCCACGCTATAGAGCCGTTGCCGTTCATTTTTGCCACAACGATGCCCCTTCTATAGTTGAGGAGGACGAGGATCCCTCCTCCAATTGGAACAACCACGCCCATCTGGGAGTTGAGAGAAAGCTCTCTCGCCCACAGAACGTTTCCACTGGGGTCGAGTTTGAGCACCACAGGCGTCTGGTTTGTAACGTTCCCGATTGAGGCCACAAGGAAAATGGAGTTCCCGCCCACTCTCATGTACCTCACGACGCTCCAGTTGTCAAGCCGATAGAGTTTCCCCCAGATGGGTGAACCGTTTTCGGTCAGGGCGATGAGAGCGACGCTGCTGTTCAGGGTGCCCGCGAGGTAGACCGCTCCGTTGAGGTAGGCGCCCTCCTGGACAGGAACCTTCGGTGTGTAGGTCTTTACCCAGACTACGGCGCCGGCGGTGGGAAGCAACAGAAAAAGGATGAAGAGGGAGAGAAGCTTCTTCATTCTTCTACCTCCTTCTGGACTTTGTGGAGGAGAACCTTAAGCTCGTCCAAGGTTGATTTGCTTATAGGAACGCTTTCACGCATCATAATCTCAAGCTGGCTTATAGCGTTTTCAAGCTCATTCCTGTGGGTCTTTGAGAAGGCCTTCAAATCCTCAAGCGCGTTGATTAACTCGGCCTTGTCGTTGAGCTGTGCCAGTAAAAGGGCGTTCCTGCTCAGCTGTTCCACGAGCTGTCTGCGGAGCTTTTTAAGCTCCCTGCTGTCCGTGGTTAAACTCATAGTCGTCTTCGTCTTCTCAATCTCCTCGGCGAGCCTTGCCCTTTCCGCCTCAAGCTTTTTGAGAAGTTCAAGGTCACTCAGGAACTCCTCAACGCTCCCATAGCGGTCTTCTTTCTTCTTCGCTAAGAGTTTCTCAAAGATGCCATCGTATTTGGCTAAGGCCTTGTTGAAGTGGCTCGGGGGTTTTGGCTTGACGTCGGGGTTTATCACCTTGGCCATTACTACAGCTGGGGAAGTCCCCTGGTAGGGAAGTTTGCCGGTCAAAAGCTCGTAGAAGATTAAGCCGAGCTGATAGATGTCCGTTCTGGCATCGGTATGCCCGTAGGTCTCGTCATCGAGCTGTTCTGGAGCGGCGTAGAGGAGCGTTAATCCTTTGGTTGTGGTTGCGGTCGTTGATACTGCTCCAACCTTTGCCAGCCCCCAGTCGGTTATCTTTGGCGTTAAATCACTCGTTATCAGAACGTTCTGTGGCTTCAGGTCGCGGTGGTAGACCTGCTTTGAATGTGCATGCCTTAGTCCTTCAGCAATTCCCATGATGAAGTGGAGCGCCTTTTCTTCACCGACGGGCTTCGGATACTTTCCGAGGTCCCTGATTACTTCGCCGTTGAGCTTTACGCCATCAACAAACTCTATTTCAAGGTGTGGCAGAGGTTCATCGTAGGCGTTGTAGAGCTTGACGATGTTTGGATGGTCAAGAAGGCGCCACGCTTTGACTTCCTTGAGGAAGAACTTCCTGGCCTTCTCGTCTAGGCGGGAGACCTTAAGGGCGATGATTTTTCCGTCGCTCCTGCGCTTGACTTTAAAGACCTTCGCGAAGCCGCCCTCGCCGAGGAACTCGAGGGGTTCGTATTTTTCCAGAAGTTCGGGCGGGAAGCCTGGAACCCTTGGCGGGGTTCTGGGTTCTGGTTTCCTCGCCGGGGTTGATGATGGCCTTGCGGTTTCACCCGGGGAAGGAGGGGATTTCGGCTTTCCACCCTTGGCTTTTACCGCGACTCCGCCGATTAATCCAAGGACGAGAAGTCCCACCAGAACGTAAGTCTTCGGGATTCCCCCCGTCGTTGCCTGAACGGTTTGGGTCGGGGAGATTGTTGTAGCAGAACTGGTTGTTATAGAAGTTGAGCTGGTCGTGGTTGTTATCATTATAAGGCTCGCAGTAACGCTGGCCATTTCTCCGGCGCTCACAGTTACCTTTCTGGTGAACTCCTCGTAACCATCTTTAACAATCCTAACCGTGTGCTCACCGGGTGAAAGCTTGTAATCGCTTAAGGGCGTTTCTCCGGCGTAGTTCCCGTCAATGTAAACCTTCGCTCCAGAGGGGGAGGAGTCAACGCTTAAATAACCGAAGGTAGGTGTCAACTCAACTTTTAAGGTCTTGTTTTCTTTTGGAGTCAGGATTATACTTGTTGTGTAATTCCTGTAATTTTGTTTCGAGAGCTTTATCTCATAAGCCCCTGGTGTGAGATTTAGAACCAGGGGTGTTAACCCCTTGTAAGTTCCATTGATATACACTTTGGATTTTTCGGGAACGGAAAATATAGAAAGTTTTGCTTGATTTACATTGAGAGACTCATTGGTTTTAGTATACTGATTGTTAGTACCTTTGTGATAGATGAATATTCTCCCTTCAGCAATAGATGCGAAATCTCTTCCGTTGTAGAAGACCGCTAAAGTTGATGGAACACCTAAAAGAGTAACTCTTCCTGAGGAATTGACTATCCCAACAAATCCCTTGTAATTTGGTACTGCTAGCTCTTCAGGTCCAATAAACCTAATATATCCCCTATACAGGGGGAAAGGCCAGTTTTTAACGGCCACTATCTTCTCATCCTGCACGAGGTAAACCTGACCGCTCCAAGAGCCATTAGGATTTTGGGTGTTGACGAAAACTCCCAGCATTCCATTGGAGGATACATCAATAAGCTCTGCGTTTCCAGTCCCTACTCTAAAGCTTTTCAATATACTTCCGTCTATAATCGAAAGTTCATAAAGATTTTTGCCTTCCCCAGTGATAGCCGCTCCTACTATAATCAAGTCCTTGTAAATTTTAACTTGATAAATGTATGGAAATCCACTCTGAGACCATAGAAGGTTCCCGTTAAGGTTGTAAACGAGAATGGTATTCTCGTTACCTACAGTAATTCTGTTGGACGCAATGCTAATAGAGCGTACATATTTATTTGGGAGAAACCTTTTCCAAAGTAGCCTCTTACTGGACATGTTGTAAAGAAGTAGCTCTCCTTTGTCTGTTCCAATAGCTAAGAACTTATCATCGGGAGAGATTGACACTGAAAAAACATTCCCTGTCCATTGCGATGTTAATTCCCATACGAGTTCTCCCGAAAAAGAATATACCAGAACTGTGTTATTTGATGCCACTGCAAATGTCGAGTTCCCCTGCGAGCAGAACTGAAGATATCCGGCACTATTGGGGATGTTAATCACTAGAGGATTTTCCCAAGATATGAACTCCTCTGCTCTTGTTTGTTTTCCATAAATAACTAATAGGAAAGAGAATAAAATAACCAATAGTGTAATTCTAAGGATCTTGCTCACCGTCATCCCCCGAACTCCTCCGCCCACCTCTCGTACCGCTCGATGTCCCTCTTTGTCAGCGGGCTTTTGATTTTCTTGAACGCCTCCTCGAAATCGCGCATCTCCAGCGGTCTCGTTCTTAGTGAGCGCTTCCTCAGCTCGTGGAAGGGAAGCTCCGCTAATTTGTGCAGGTCGGGATTCTCCTCGCGTATCATGTTCCATATTGCCTGCTGGCAGAGATTCTTCAAATCCCTCCCAGAGTACAGCCTTTTAACGCTCTCCTCTGCTATGGCGTCAAGGTCTAGGCGGGAAATGTCAAGCCCGCGCGTGTTGATCTTGATTATCTCCTTGGTGGCCTTCTTGTCGGGCAAAGGTACGTAAATCCTCCTCGGGAAGCGCGAGAGAACGGCCTCATCCAAATCCCAGGGTGTGTTGGTCGCCGCAAGCGTGAGAACCAGGATGTCGCTTCCCTTATCCTGAAAGCCGTCCAGCTCAGTCAGGAGCGTGGACAACATTCTCCTGCTGGCCTCGCTCTGCTCGCCGGAGCGCTTCGTTGTTAGAGCATCGATTTCATCCATGAAGACTATGCTTGGCGCTTCCTCTCTGGCAACCTCATAGAGAGCCGAGATTATCTTTGCCGACTCTCCGAAATATTTGCTCAAAACGTTTGAGGCCTTAACGCTGAAGAATGTCGCGTTCAAACTTCCAGCGGCCGCTGAAGCTAACAGGGTCTTACCCGTTCCCGGCGGACCGAAGAGAAGGATTCCCTTCCACGGCTGTATCGACTCTGGCCTTTGAAGGGCCGCTATGACAACGGTCTCCATGAGGAGAGCCTTAACCTCGTCGAGGCCCCCTATGTCGCTCCACTTAACCTTTGATCTGGCTATGAGGTTGTTCCTTACGTAGGCCTTGAACTTCTCCTCCTCGTTGTCTCCTTTCTCCTCAGCTTTATCCCATCTTGAGTTGCCTTCCCTCATAGGTCTGTTTTTTGTCCTCTGGAGGCGCCCGCTTTCTATGTCCCTGGCCAGCGTTTCCCACTTCTTGGCCTTCCTGAGATAGCTCTCGCGGTTGAACTCGTCGTATTTCGAGAGCTGTCTAAGTATGCGGGCGCACTCAAGGGCCTTCTTCCTAGCAGTCTCGGCATCGCCCCTCTTGAGTGCTTCCTCGTATTCCCTTTTGGCCTTCTTGAAGGCGCTCATCAGCGGCCCGGATAGGTCAACCGGCATGATACCACCCCGTTTTATATATACGCGTCATTTCTTTCTCCTATCTAATAATTTTTCTGCTTATCACGACAACAAAGAAAGCCATGATGAATGCTCCAATAAACGCCTCTGTGGCTGCTACCAGCCGGTAGCCAGCTCTTGGGACTATATCACCGTAGCCGACCGTCGTAAAGGTCACGACACTGAAATAGAGTGCGTTCCTTGCCGAGTTATTTTGAATACCGTTGCCCATCCAGTAGATGAGAGTAAAGATTCCTATAACAACCACCGTCGTTGCCAGAACCCTCAATGGACTTTCGCCATAGTTCGATGTTATCCTGTAGAGAACGTTGGCGATGTAACGAATTTTTCCTTCAAGGGCGATGAGCCAGCGCTTTCCACTCCTTCCCGTCAGGGGAACGAAGTCCGCAAGCTCCACCGGCTTAGGATGCCTGTGAGCGATCCTCTGAATCTTTCCCCGAACGCGCCACTCGCCTATGCTGTAAGTCGAGGCTCTCCCGTAGAGACCTCGCTCCCTGAAGAGCGTTTTCAGCGAGATGTAAACCGAAAGGGCCTTCCTGTATGCTTCAACAGCATTCTGAAACTTCCCCTCCTTCAGGAGTCTGTCCCCTTCCTTTTCCTCGGCAATTATCGCGTCCAGCCGCGCGTACTCAATCCCCCTTACACCGGACAGGCTGACACCGTAGAGTTTTGAACCCCTAAGGTCAGCGCCCACGAGGCTGACGCCATCGAGATTTGCCCCGTATAACTCAGTTCCCCTCAAATCAGCCCTCGTTAGATTCGCCCCCGAGAGGTTCGTCAGAGATAAGTCCGCCCCTATCAGTGAAGCCCCGCTGAGGTCTGCCCTCCTTAAATCGGCGCTTGTGAAATCTGCCCTCTCTGCCCTGGCTCCGCTTAGGTCGGCCTCGTATAAGACAGCCCAGCTCAGGTTTGCCTTAGAGAGGTTGGCGTCGCCCAGGTCGGCGCGGGTGAGGTTAGCCCCGGAAAGGTTTGCCTCCCTCAAGTCGGCTTCGCTGAGATAGGCCTCCTCAAGGTCTTCGCCCTCCAGGTTGGCCTTTCGGAAGTCTTTTCCACCATCTGGCAGGTGGAATATGCAGAGGCCGTTGAAAACGGCCTCATGGGGGCATTCCTTTATGGATTTCCGGTACTCATAGGTGCACTTCACCTAAGTTCCCTCCGGCCAGTATTTCGTTCACAAGAATTTCTACCCTCGTAATCGCGTCGTCTCCGAGCTCTACACCCTCCTCGATTGCGAGCTTTAACTGAGAGATGAGTTGCTCAAGCTCTTTCTTATGATTCCCGGCGTACTTCTTAAGTTCGATGAGGTACCTGAGAGCCTCCGCTGTGTTCCCGAGCTTCAGGTTCAGCAGGGCAAGCTCCCCCGTGTAGTACGCCGAACGGGAGAAGTCTGTGCTTTGCTCAAGCTCTCTGGAGTACTTTCTGCCCAAGAGACCCGCAAGGTCGCGCTGGAGCTCAGCAACGGACTGATAGCGCTCCTCCTTCCTCTTCGCGAGGCACCTCATAATGACCGGCTCGAGGGGCTTTGACTCGGGATGTATCTCCGACGGTGGGACGGGTTCTTCCATCGTTATCTTCTCGACCACCTCGATGAAGTCCTCCCCCTCGAAGGGAAGCCTTCCAGTGGTCAGCCAGTAGAGGAGAACGCCGAGTTGCCAGACATCTGTCCTCTCGTCAGTTGGGCCGAACCTCGCTTTACTTATCTGCTCCGGGGCGGCATAGTAGGGTGTGAAGGCCGAAGAATTTGTGCTCGTTTCGGTGAGGAGTTTAGCCAGCCCCCAGTCGCTTATCTTCGGCGTTCTTCCCTTCAGGAGGATGTTGCTCGGCTTTAGGTCGCGGTGGATAATTCCCTTCGAGTGCGCGTACTTCAGCCCTTCGGTGACATCGAAGGCAATCCTGCCGGCTTGCTCCCAGTTCAGAGGGACGTTGAGGTTCTCCAGCGAGCCGTCGCAGTACTCCATCTCGATGTACGGGTATGGGTAGAGGTTGGCGTCGTAAAGGCGGACGATGTTTCGGTGCCTCAGGGAGAACCAGACCGATATCTCGCGCAGGAAAACCTTTCCAGTCCGCTCGTTCAGCGAGTGAGGCACCTTGAGGGCAACCACACTCCCATCGCCTCTCACCGCCCGGTAAACCCGTCCGAAACCGCCGCTCCCGATAAGTTCAACCGAGCGGTAGCGGGAGAAGAGTTCGTCGAGGGTTCCGAAGGTTCCTTTGGCACTCTCTTCCTCGGGCGAAACGGGCTTTCCAGCGGCTTTAACTGTAAGGGCAACATCTTTCCTGATTCTAACGGTCCCGCTTCTCACGTTAATTGGGACGGAAAACGAACCCTCTTTCGTTGGGATAAACTCAACGAAGACGTGCCTTCCCTCATTGGGGCCTACACTCAGGTGAATCCTTCTATGAGATATCCTCCCGATACCGGAGAATCCGCCAAGGTCTATTTCCACATCCACAGGTCTCTTCGACGTGTTCCTGAAGCCCACCTTGAGAAGAACGGTAGCGCCCGGGATAAGGTTTTCTGGAACCTCAACCTTCAGTCCACGGGCCAGAAAGTCTTTCATATCAGGTGTTTTAGTTTTCGGGGGAATTCTCTCCTTGGGAGGGGCAGGTTTCTTGGGGACGGTCGTTTCCAGCAGGATTTTCCTAATGAAAGGTAGAAAAATGAAGAAGGCCAGAACTAAGCCTAAGCTCTTCAGAAGGGCGATTAAAAAGAAAGCCACAAAGAGCCGATAGAGGAAATCTTCTTCGGGAGTTCTGCGCCTGTGGGGCATGATGTCCCACCGTCATCGTCCCATCTTTATCTGGTGGACTATGACGTCGGCCTTCATCACGGCCTCTTCACCGAGCTTAACGCCCTCATCCATCGCGAGCTTGATCTGATCAATGAGGTTGTCAAGCTCTTTTCCGTATTTGCCGGCGTAGTCCCTGAGCTCGATGAAATACTTGAGAGCCTCCTTCAGGTTTCCGGCCTTGAGGTTGATCAGGGCCAGGTCGCCTATGTAGAAGACCGTCCTCTTGAGGTCGGTGCTCTTCTTCAGTCCCTCAACATAGGTCATGTTGAGAACTTTGGCGAGGTCTCTCTGGAGCTCCTCAACGCTCGCGTAGCGCTTTTCCTTGTCCTTGGCGAGCATCTTCATGATTATCGGCTCGACGAGCTTCGCCTCAGGATTGAGTTCGCTCGGTAGAGCAGGGTTTTCGTTGATTATCGCGTATGTTATCTCCCCGAGGTCACGGCCTTCGAACGGCATCTTCCCAGTAACCAGCTCGTAGAAGAGAACTCCAAGCTGCCAGATGTCGGTTCTCTCATCGGTTCCGCCGAAGCGCCTCGGGGAGAGCTGTTCTGGAGCGGCGTAATAGGGGGTGAAGCTTGAGAGAGTTGACGAGCGGCTCTCGCTCATGACTTTGCTTAATCCCCAGTCGGAAATCTTGGGAAGGCCGTTCTTGAGGAGTATGTTGCTCGGTTTTAAATCCCGGTGGATTATCTTCCTGGCGTGGGCGTATTTCAGACCCTCGGCGATGTTGAAGATTATATGTGCCGCCCTCTCGACGTCCATGGGCTTTCCGAGCTTTGCCAGCGAGCCCTCGCAGTACTCCATCTCAAGGTATGGGATGGGAATGACGTTTACATCGTGGAGCTCAACGATGTTTGGGTGCTTGAGGTGGAGCCAGTTGCTAATCTCCCTCACAAAGGCCTTGCCCGTTGCTGGATCGAGGGTTTTGGGCACCTTGACGGCAACGACCTTGCCGTCCTTCTTTCTCTTCGCCTTGAAAACCCTCGCAAAGCCGCCCTCACCAATGTACTGGAAGTCCTCGTAAAGGGCCTCAAGCTCCTCCGGGGCGGATTTAGGCGTCAGAGGTCTGGGTGTAAACTGTGAAGGAGCATAATAGTCCCCAACCTTGATCCTGAGGGGCTTAACCGTCTCGCCAATGCTGGACGATATCTTGACGTTGAAGTCGAAGTCGCCCTTGAACTGCGGCTTCAGTCTTATGTCCTTCCCAAGCCTCCTACTAGGCTTTATAGGTGGGAACGTCACCTTCTCCTCGTCCATTACGAAGTAGGGTGAGAGTTCTGACAGATCAACTGTGAGGTCGTTTATCGTCTCGCCGAGCCTGTTCTCAACGTTGATACTCAGCGTTGTCTCCCTCCCGTAGGGAACTTCCTTCGGAAGGATCAGCTCTATCCCGTTCCTCAGGGTTTCGAGGACGCGGGATTTTTCAACCTCTTCGATCTCGGAGTTTATCTGTGCCACCATCCTTTCATCGCCGATGCTCTGGGCAAGCTTTAGGGCCTCCCTGTAAAGGGCAACGGCTTTGGAGTAGTCCCCGCTTCCCCTCGCGGCCTTAAGCTTCTCGTTGAGCTCGTTTCTGGCCTTTGCTTCTTCAAGCTTCGCCTTTATCTCCTCAACACTAACGGTTCCGCCTATCTTCTCAGCGAGAACGATGGCCTGTGAAAGCTTCTCCCTGGCGCTCTCGTAATCCTCTTCCATCATGTCCCTCTCAGCGGAAGCCACGAGCGAGGAAACTTCGCCGTTGAGCCTCTCAACTATCTCGTTCGCCCTTGAGGCCCTTCCCTTGAGGAGCTCGATGAAGTAGCTATCCCCGAGCCCTTTGGCTATTTCCAGTGCCTCACGGTAGCGCTTGAGGGCCTCGGAGTACCTCTCCTGTTCCATCAAAACGTCGCCTTCCGAGATGAGTTCCCTTATCTTTCTCACCTTGTGGACGCTCTCCATCTTTTCCCGTGCTTCCTCGGTTCTCTTCGCGTCGTGGAGCTTTTCTGCGAGGTTGAGGGCCTCACGGTAGTACGCTAAAGCCTTGTCGTAGTCACCGTTCTTCAGAGCTTCATCGCCTTTCGCCATAAGGGAGTTTATCTCTCCCGTCACCGTGCCGCGAACTGTGTTGAGCTTCTCCTGAGCCTTGGCTACCAGGTGGGAATCGCCGAGCCTCTTCGCCATCGAGAATGCCTTTGAATAGTACTCCAGGGCACTGAACGGGTCCTTTTCGACTATGTTGTCACCGGAATTCAGGCTGGCTTCAAACTCCGCCCTGAGCTTTTCGGCCTCGACTTTCTTTCTTTTTGAATACACAAAGCCCACGACAACCAGTCCTACCAATCCGAGCAGAACTGGCAGATACTTCAACAGGCTGTTTTCCTTCGGTTGAACGCCCTGGAGGACAAGGTCAGCCTTGGTAAGTATCTCAAGCGCCGCAGTGTAGTCTTTCCTTTGGTAGGCGTTGTAGGCCTGCTGGAGAAGATTGGAGGCCTCGCTAACGTCCTGACCCTGGCTCTCTTTCACTTGGAGCTTTGCCCTGAGGTCGTCGTAGTAAGCCTTTACAGCTAAAGCCTGTGCCGTTTTGGCGAACTTTTCAGCCAGCTCGTAGTCGCCGTTTTCATAAGCCTTCTGAGCTTCATCGAGCATCGTCTGGGCATCACCCGTGTCCACGGAGCTCGGCACCTTTGAGAGAATATCCTTGGCAGTGTCTATAGCCGAGTTAGCAATGGGAGCAAGTGTTGAGGTAGTTGTAGTAGTTGTAACCGTTGACGTTGTTGTTACCGGGGGAGTATTTGTTGTTGTGGTGCTAGTTGAGGTCGAGGAAGTTGTTGATGTTTGAGTTGAGGGATAACTCGATGTTCCTGTGAGTTCTCTAGCAACGTGGGGGTTCATTCCACTGTCAATTAGTTTCTTAATTGGAGCTGTTGGGTCGTTAGTAAACTTGTAGAAATACCAGTAATAAACAACGTTTTTTGTAGAGTCTGTTTGGATAGATATATACCAGCGCCATGCTTTCCAGTATGTAGTGGGTTCTGTAAAAAACGCACGAAGGACTGAATATCTGATATCAGAGTATGTATCCTTGATATATTCTTTAGGAACTATTATTGCAAAACCTTGTTTCTTCTGTTTGTCATATGCCGCTAAGTACACGTACCCATGATATCCTTTAAGGCTCTCCGCAGTATATTCCTGACATGCTGTCCAATCGGTTCCTGTACAGAATGTGTCCCTGTAGTTTATTGGATGCTCACTAAATTCACTTGAGACTATATAATCATTTGCTGTGTCCCCTCCGGGGGATATGCCATTTATAGTGTCCTCCACTCCCCATCCATTGTCGAGAACTTTGTACCTCTCTATCTTTATCAGACCACTGTTTCTGTAAAACGTCATTGTCTGTGTAAAAGGCAGTGCCGAGGGACCTTGGAGGGTCGTTGAAAGCTGGTAAACAGTTTTTTCACTGTTATTTTCAACAAGTTTTACATTTTCCCATTGTCCTATTTTAAAGCTGGAGTAATAACCCGGCTGTCCATAAGTCACGACTATCCATAGGTAGGGCAATTTTGGTTCTGGATAGTTCTTCAGCCAGTCATAACCATACATTTTGAGTATGCTATAATCTCTGAGATTTATCTCAAGAATTTTATCTTTATATATGACAGGGGATGAAGGAGCAGACGTTAGTGATGTAACTTTGACATAATCAAATGTCACATTTGCTCCACTGCCCCAGCTTCCTCTAGCATCCAACACCAGATACGCCGTTGTGTTTGGAACAGTATAATAATCATCAACAACCTTAAGCTCACCAGTGTCACCGTCGTACACTTTAACCTGTGATCCATTGGGCGGGATAACAATCTTAACCGTGTACCACTTACCATTAACAACGCTCCCATCAACATTTCCTGTACGATGAACTTCATACCCGTTTCCAGAAAAGGCATACCATCCGCTATTGGACGGATATGCAACTATATCAGCTCCGGCGATAATGTGTGTGTTGTTCTTTGGGTCATCGGGTATGAGTGCGATGACTGCATTTGAATCGTCCTGAAGTTTAACCCTGGCAGTTATGATGATGCCCCTAGTTGGTATTTTAAATTTGGCATATATGTAAATCCAGTCTCCTCCAGCTGGTTCTCCTGTTTCGGGGTTTATCCCATCAGTACCTATTAGGTATCCTCCATACTCCTTCCAAGCATCTACTATTGGGGTTATGACTACTGTTGTTCTGGATGGATAATGAAGTGATACGTTTCCAGCAATCCAATTGTTAGAGTAGTCTCCAGAATTAAAATCATCAAAAAATATAAGAGCACCGGTTGAAGCGCTAACAAGTCCCCTCCAGTTTAGATCCATAACTATGGCGGAGACTACCAATAACACTATCACGAATGCAAGGGATTTTTTCATACTATCGCCCCCAATAGAGACCAATCTCTGGCATGACTCAAAGCAAATGATTTAGTGGTAGAAAAATCAAACCACCTCCAGCCACTCCTTTTTCTTCTCCTTCTCCTCGCCCGTCACTTTTTCAGCGGCAACTTCTGGCTCAAGCTCGCCCTCCTTGACCGCGTGGATAGTCTTCATTATCTCCGCTAACTCCTCGTCCTCCTCGAAATCCACGCCTGCATTGAGCGTCTGGTCGGTTATGCCCAGCATTCTGTTAAGGTTCTCGCTGAAGTTCTGGGCGTCGAGCTGTACGTTTGCCAGGTTTCTCTCAAGTTCCTCCGGCGACATGTTGCGAAGCATGTTCCACGTCGGCGTTTCCTTCAGAATCGCCTCGTTCTCCTTGATTATCAAAAGGTTGCTTATGAGCATTAACTGTTTGTTGAGCTGGGAGTGGGTCGCCTGGAGGTTCTTCTTGCGCTGGTTCAGCGTCTTTATCTTCGTCGCTATGGTGAGCTCCTCGCTCTTGCTTCTCGCTTTCTTCGCCCTCTCGAAGAGCAGAGCTATCTCCCTGTCTATGCCCGCTATCTCGTTTTCTATCTTCTGTATCTGGACCTCAAGCTTGATTCTGCTCTCGTTGAGCTTATTGAGGGGTATGTCGAGGGGATTCTTCTTTCCAAAAAATCTGGAGAAGAAGCTCATAGCTCCTCTTCCTCCTCAAGCCTCTTGTCTATGGAAACGACCTTGTCGGTTACTTCTTCAACGTCGGCCTCTCCTGCCTCAACCTGGCTCCAGGCCTTCATAAGCTCCCTTTCAGTCTGATCCTCGCTTTCCTCGAACTCAGCCACCTCCATCTCGAAGACCCTGTTGAGTCCCTCGACCATCTCGTCGAACTCTTTTCCATCGAGGTTTATCTTGATGAGCGCCTGCTCAAGCTGTTCGGGCTCCACACTGCTGAGCTTCTGCCATATTCCGACCTTTCTGAGCTCCTTCTCGTACTTCTTGATGATTATCATGTTCTTGATTAGGGTATACTGCTTCTGGGCCGTGGTGAAGTCCTTGAGCTTGAGCTTCTGCTCCATGTCAAGGCTCTTAATTTCCTGGGCGAGCATCTTCTTCTTGAGCTTGTCCGCCCCTATTCCCTCCTGGAAGAGCTGTTTCTTCTTTTTCTCAATCCGGTTGATGTCCTTTTTGAGGCGCTCAAGCCTGTTTCTAAGCCTTATCTCCTCCGCCTGAAGTTCCCTCAGGGAGAGCTTTTCGATGGTGTTCTTTTTTCCGAAGATATCGCGGATTCCCATTCTCAACACCTCCAGTGAGCGTGCATTTCCCGTCGGAAACAACGAAAGGTTCACCCGGCGAGGAGTTCCTTCCTCATGCGCCTCTCTATCGGCTCGAAGTCAAGGTACTCCCAAACGGTTTCCTCAATGAACCTGAGCCTCAGCTCGGGGTTTCTGTCGATTAAGAGCTCCCCTTTAATCGCCCTGTACCTAAAGGCAGGGGGAGCGTCGTTTAAAGCTCTAACGTCAACCTCAAGGCCGAGCTTCTCCTCAATCTCCTCCCTTCTCAAGGTACCTCACCACCTCAGAGGAAGCCCTCCTTTACAAGGACGTAGCCAACGCCTTCGATGAACTTCGTTATGTAGCCTTTCTCCTTGGCGAGCTCTTGGAAGGCCCTCTTCACGAGATCCTCGGCGAAGTGCTCAACCGCCTCTTCAAGCCTGACGTAGCCCTTTGCATTCATTCTCTCCTCAAGGAAGTCCTTGACCTTGGCGAGGAGCTCCTTATCCCTCTCAAGCCTCAGGAAGGGTTCGAAGGCCCTGGCGTATTCGTCGTGGGGATTGTAGCTCAGCTCACCGCTCTCAAGGTCGAGCAATGCCAGAGAAATGTTCTCGGATATGAAGTTCCTGTGGAAGTCGGCGGAGTTAACGTAGTTAGCTATTCTCTTCTCGAATCCAGTGGGAGATGCAACGAGAAGGACTATTCTTCCGCTTTTCGCTTCCTCCCTCGCATCAACGAGGAGTGCGTTTACATCGGCCAGCTCAAGGGGGTCGGTGTCGAAGCCAATCTCCGCGTAACGCTCGGGCCTTCCGTAGAAAATGGCCTTCACGGTCAGTTCTTCCTTCTTTCCGAAGAGCTTCTTTTCTTTGAGCTTTACTTCCAGAACCCTGTTGTCGGGGACGTTTTTCAAATCGCGGTCGCTCAGTTTGTTCTCGAACTTTGACTTGTCGAAGGTACCAATCTCTTTTACGGCCTCCACCTTGAAGGTCTTTCCAAGGAGCTTAACCTCGTCCTTGAACTTGCTCTTCATTCTGCCCATGAAGTTCATTTCCATTATCTTGGCCTCGTCCCTTCTGACGAAACGTGAACCCTTCTCGACCTTACCCGTAAGCTCCATTACCTCACGGATTTTCTTTGAAACCTCATCTTCCTTCCTCTGGATTTCGAGTTCCTTCCGCCTGAGTTCCATCTCCTTCTGTCTCAGCTGAAGCTCTTTTCTCCGTATCTCCTTTTCCATGGCCTCAATCTGGCTCATCATCTGCCTCTCAGCTTTTTCGAGTTCCTCCCTTAGTTTCCGCTGTAGTTCCTCATCTTTCATCCGGCTTATCTCCTCAACGAGCCTTGCTCTCTCCTCTTCGAATTTTCTTTGAAGCTCTTCCTTTTCCCGTCTGAGTCTCTCTATTTCCTCTTCCTTGGCTTTTTCAATACGTCTGGCTATCTCCTCGCGTTCCCTTTCGAAGTCTTCAATCAACTCCTCTATGGAGCTCCGAAGCTCTTCTATCTCCTCCTCCTTGCGCTTGAGCTGTTTCTTGTATGTTCTCTCTATCGCCCCTTCCTCCTCTTCAACACGCGTGAGAATGTCCCTGAACCAGTCGAAACGGAGGGTTGCCTCACTTATTGCCTCGTTCACTTTGCCCTTGTAGGAGTCCCACTTGCCCTTCAGGAAGTTTCTAAGGGGGAGCTTTATCTCGGGGTCGGCTAAAACGTCTTCAATCCACCTGTCAACGCCATGATAGTAGTCCCGCAGGAGATTGAGAACGTTGCTGTCTCTGTGCATTATTTTTTTCATAACGTCTTCCTTGGAGTATATCTCGAAGACGTTGTAGCGCAGGATTCTCTCAACGGCCTCAAGTTCCCTATCCCTGTAGCGTCTGCTTGCTGGCAAGTAAGTTTCGCCGTTCCTCCAGAAGCTCCAGGCGAGTATTGCCAGAGCCCCTTCAAACTTGCTCCTGAAGTGCATGTCCAAATCCCTGAGAAAGTCCCCACATTCCCCGTCGAGGTAGCGGTCGTAGTTGTCCATAATCCGGTTCCACAGCTTTTCTCTTCTCTCAAAGCTCTCCACCTGGACGTCAAGGCCCTGCTTCAAGACCCGTTCGGCGGGCTTTAAAAGCTCTTTAACGCAGTCCGTTTTTCCTTCTTCAAACAGCCCCATATCAACCACCCGCGAAGAGTTTGAGTTCCTCATCAATTTTTTCGGCCAGAAAATCCACGGCCTCCCCAAAACCCTCAACTTCAAAGAGCACGCGTGAGGTGCCATTGCCGAGTACGATGACCTTTATCGTGGCCCTACCCTTTCTCGTGTAGGCGCTGTAAACCTTTGCAAGTGCATCGGCTCCGGCAAAACTCGCGTTCAGCTTGGACATCAGGTACTCCACAAATCGCTCCACGACCTTTTTTTCCTCCGGAATAGAGTACTCAAGCTTCCTTCGCCTCGTTTCAACTTTCCTCCTTACGGGCTTTGCCTCATAGATTTCGACCTTCTCCTCAACGTCCCCCTCAAGCTTCGAGAAGAGCTCCTCCAGAAACTCACTCAGCTCCTCAGTTTCAATGTGAATCACCGTTCCCCTGGGTTTTTTGATGACGGCCCTGCCCGACCACTTTTCAAGAAGGTAGTCGATGCGCTTTCTCTCGGCGTCAGTATCGTAGCCGACGAAGATTATGTATCCCATACACACCACTCAGCTTTGTTTGGTATTTTTCCTATTTAAAGTTTTCTCCATTTTGGATAATAGCCTTATATTGACGTTCAGGAAAATCCCGTCCGTCGGAACCGGCCATCGGAGTCACCCCGGACCGGCTGGCAAAAGAAAAGGGAAAGGTCAGGGCTTCGTCATGCCCACCCTGATTTTGTGCACTATTATTTCGGCTTTTTCTATGAGTTCGGGTGGTATTTTGAGGCCTTCTTCAAGGCGGAGTTTTAGTTGCTCCGCGAGTTTTTCTACTCCCTCCTTTAGCTCGCCTTTGGCGTAGAATCTTAAATCGCTCGCGTACTTGT
Source organism: Thermococcus sp. (assembly GCF_015523185.1). Lineage (NCBI taxonomy): Archaea > Methanobacteriati > Methanobacteriota > Thermococci > Thermococcales > Thermococcaceae > Thermococcus > Thermococcus sp. The sequence goes on along the minus strand of NZ_WAKV01000035.1, from coordinate 36,527 downwards.
AGGCTTCTCCGATGTTGTTGGTCTTCATGTTTATGAGGAGTAGCTCCGTGAGGTAATAGGTGGCCCTCCTAACGTCGCCGAGGGTCTTGCTCTCCCTCAGGCTTTCTGAGTAGGTCATGTTCAGGATTCTTGCCAGGTCTTTCTGGAGTTCATCAATCGACTGGTAGCGCTCCTCCTTCCTCTTGGCAAGCATCTTCATGATAATCGGCTCAACCTTCTTTGCCTCTGGATTGAGCTGGCTCGGCGGTATCGGCTCGTCCCTCAGGATACCCATCATAACCTGACTCAGAGAGCCTTCGAAAGGTAGCCTTCCGGTCACGAGTTCGTAGAAGATAACTCCCAACTGCCAGATGTCCGTCCTCTCATCGGTTCTTCCATATTTGCGGTCAATCTGCTCCGGTGCAGCGTAGAAGGGCGTGAACGAAGCCGTTGTAGTCGCGCTCATGCTCTCCTCAAGGACTTTGCTCAATCCCCAGTTGGAAATCTTCGGGAGTCCATTCTTGAGGAGGACATTGCTCGGTTTCAAATCGCGGTGGATTATGCCTTTGGAATGAGCATACTTTAAGCCTTCAGCGATGTTGAAGACGATGAGAGCTGCTTCATCTACCGGCAGGGGCTTTTGGAGTCTCGCGAGGGAGCTTTCGCAGTACTCCATTTCCAGATAGGGAACAGGGAGGACGTTGACGTCGTAGAGTTCGACGATGTTCGGATGCTTTAAGTGGAGCCAGTTGGTTATCTCCCTTATGAAGGCCTTTCCAACGGCCGGGTCGAGGGTCTTGGGGAGCTTTAAAGCCACGACCTTCCCGTCCTTCCTTTTAGCTTTGTAAACCCTCGCAAAACCACCCTCACCGATGTACTGGAAGTCGGAGTAGAGCTCCTGGAGAGCCTCCACGGGGTTGAGGATAGGCGTTGACGTTACGGGAGTTGGCGTTCCCCCTGCCATTCTGGCGGTTTTCGTGACCTTCACGGGAATCCTGCTCTCAATGGAGCCGAAGTTGGAGTCTATCTTGACAGTGAAGTCGAAGTCGCCGATGAACTTCGGCTTTACGGTCACGCTCTCGCCTATCGTCTTGCCCGGCTTAACCCGCGGGAACTCTATTTTCTCCTCGCTCAGCTCGAAGTAGTCCCTGTTTTCGGAGAGGTCAACGGTAAGTGCCAGGTCGCTGGAAAAGCGGTTGGTGACGATTATAGACACTTCAGTCTCGGCCTTGTGGGGCATCTCCGTTGGAACGTCGAGCTTAATGCTCCTCTTGAGGAGGCCCCTCTTCTGCTCCTCCTCTATGCGGGAGATGGCCTTCTTTATGCGGTTCGTTTTCCTTCCGAGGGCCTCGGCTAAAGAGAGAGCCTCGGTGTACGCAGATAACGCCCCGGCGTAGTCCCCTCCGAGTTCCAGCTCCTCACCCCTTGAGAGCAGGTTGTCGAGCCTCGTGGAGAGCTCCTCCCTGAGGGCCTTCACCTTGCCCTCCTCGCCTATTTCCTTAGCCAGCTTCTCGGCCTCCTTCAGGAGTTCACCGAGTGGGGAGTAGTCCCTCCTTGAAACGGCGGAGGTGATTTCCCCGAGAATCTTTTTGAGGCTCTCCCTTTTCTTCAGTTCGTCGAGGGTTCTCCTTGAGCCCTCTATCTTGGACCTGAGAAACTCGCCTTTTCCAAGGGCCTCGGCTATTGGCAGGACGGACTCGTAGGTTCTTATCGTGCCCGTGTAGTCCCCCGAAGCCAGCAGGGAATCACCACGCGCAACCGTTTCCTCCATCTGCCTCTCTATTCTTTCAAGGAGTTGTTTTGCCCCCTCCCTGATTCCAGAGATTGGAGATGACTGGAGGGGAACGAGAAGCCTCGCGGCTTCCGCAAGGTTTCCATTTTCCACGAGCTTCTCCGCTTTCATAAGGCTCCTCCGCTCCTTCTTCATGCGTTCGAGGAGCTTTTTCCTCTCCTCGATGTCCTTAGCTTTGCCGAGGGCCTCGGCGTAGGCTTTAGCTTCTTCCAGCTTCGCCTCAGCGGTTTTGACGTCGAGGTTCTCAAGGGCGGAGGTGAAGTCGTTGATGATGCCTTGGTAGGTCTCGGTGGCTTCGTTGACGGCGGAGGAGAGTAGCTTCCTAACCCTTGGAAGGGCATCCGAACCCAAAGTTACGGCAATTTTTTCGGCCTCCTTCAGGATTTTGATTCTCTCAAGGAGGGGGGCTTTCTCGGCCTTCCTGAGGAGGGCGTTCAGTTCCCCAAGCTTCCTCTCGCGCTCCCTCCTCTTCCTGTGGGTCACATAGGCCGAACTGCCGGTTACTGCAACTGCAAGGGCAACTCCCAGGGCGAATAGCTTCTGGTAGAGATCCCTTTTCTTTTCGGCCTCTATTGCGAGCTGGTAGGCTCTGACGTAGTCGCCCTTTTCGAAGGCCTTTCTGGCATCTCCAATAGGCGAGAGGAAGCCCTCGGCAGTTTTTATAGCCTCCACCGCCTTCTGAGCGTCGATGGCCATTTTATAAGCTCTCTCGTAGTCTCCTGAGTTGAAAACGCTCAGGAGGGGGTTTACGGTGAGGCCCGCTTCAGAGGCGAGTTTTTTGGCTTTTTCAACTTCAGGTTTGGCCCTCTCATACTGGCTTTTGATTTCCTCGGCCTTTTGGATTGCTTGGCTCGCATAATCGTAAGCCTTCTCGTAGTCTCCTGAGTTGAAAGCCTTCTCGGCCTCGTTAAGTAAGTTCTCGGCTGGAGTTAGAATTATTCCCTCGGATTTATACTCTGAAATCGTTGACTTCGCTTTGTCAAGCACTGACTTTGCCCTTTCGGGATAAGAATATTGAGTTTCGACCTCTAAGTTTGCTGGTTTTACAGTGGCGTCTGATGGTTGAGGCGTTACGTGGGTGTTTTCCACGGTGGCGTCAGTGTTTTCCATACTGGCGTCGGTGTTGCTTACCTGAGCGTTCGAATCACTGCAGAAGTTGCAACCGGGCAAAACCCCATCGGGCGGAAGCCTGAGAATCCAAACATTACCATAATAACCAGCGCCGAAGCTGTAAGTTAATCCAGCCACGATGATGTCCCCGTTAGGAGCGATGGCAACCGCGGTAGCCACATCACCATACTCTCCTCCGTAGGTTTTCTGCCATTTCACGTTACCATTAGAATCAAGCCTAAGAACCCAAATGTTTGAGTAGTCTGGAGTTCCAGCGCCGAAACTGTAAGTGTAACCCAGCCACGATGATGTCACCGTTTGGAGCTAAGGCAACCGCGAAAGCATAATCCCAATGTTCTCCTCCGTAGAGTTTGGCCCATGCTACGCTCCCGTCAGGGTTCAGCTTCATTACTAAGGCATCCCGAGCCCCAGCGCCGAAGCCGCCAGTGTAGCCAACCGCAATAATACTCCCGTCCGGAAGAACCTTAACGTCGGCAATTTTATCCCAATAGCTTCCACCATAAGTCTTCGCCCACCAGAGGCCGGAGCTTTCCGCCCTAACCATTGGCAACAGTGCCAGCAGGAGAATCGCCACGAGTATCAGTGCCTTCCTCACGGAGACCACCTCCCTTACTATGTCGCCAAAGAATAAGAGGTTTTCTGATGTGGTGGGTTTATAAACTCACCCTCCAAAACACATTAGGTGACCCAAATGAAGACCGAGAGAGCGAAGGAGATACTCCTCCAGCTTTTGAAAATCCCGTCACCATCCGGCCAGGAAGACAGGATTATGCTCCACATTATGGAGTTCCTCCACAGGCTCGACTACGACGTCAAGATTGAGAGCGACGGCGAGATAATAGACCTCGTTGTTAACCCAGATGCCGAGCTGTTCTATGAAGTCCACGTGGACACGATACCCATAAGGGCGGAACCCTTCGTCAGGGGCAACATAATCTACGGAACGGGCTCAAGCGACATTAAAGGCGGTGCCGCGGCAATTCTGCTCATGCTTGAGGAACTCAGGAAGGAAGGGAAGGACCTCAACGTTGGAGTGGTTTTCGTCAGCGACGAAGAGCAGGGAGGAAGGGGTTCGGCACTCTTCATGGAGAGATATCGCCCAAAGATGGCAGTCGTTCTGGAGCCGACAGATTTAGAGGTCCACATAGCACACGCCGGCAACATAGAGGCCTATTTCGAGGTGGACGGCAAAGAGGCTCACGGAGCCTGCCCCGAAAGCGGGATAAACGCGATTGAGGAAACTTACAAGATGCTTGAGGAGCTTAAAAAGCTCGAACCCTTCAATGCAAAGGGCGAATTCTTTGACCCGCACATCGGCATTCAGGAGCTCGTCTGCGAGAACCCAGTTTATCTCATCCCGGCCCTCTGCAGGGGAAGGCTTGAGGCGAGGCTTTTGCCCGAGCAGGAGGTTGAGGACGTACTCGACCTTATGGACCCGATACTCGACGAGTACACGAAGAGCTACGAGTACACGGAGATATGGGACGGCTACAGGCTTGAGCCCGATGAGGAGATAGTCCAGCTCGCCAAGAAGGCGATGGAAAAGACCGGCTTGGATGAGTTCGGCGGAATGCGTAGCTGGACGGATGCGATAAACTTCATGTACAACGGAACCAGAACCATAGTCTTTGGCCCCGGCAACCTCGACATCTCGCACACAAAGTTCGAGCGCATTGACGTCAGGGACGTCGTTACCGCGAGCGAGTTCCTGAAGGCTCTTAACGAGGTCTATGGAAGTGAATGAAGCGCCCAGCTCACCGAGGAAAAACCCGTTATGCGGTTTTATCCTCTTCGTCTTCCTTTCTCCCAACCCAGAACCGCCTCGTCCTTATGAACTGTCTCTCCCTCTCCATAAGGGCCAGGATTAGGGCATCACCCTTGTACTGTGCGAGCAACCTCGCTGCCGTGTCCGGCCCGGTTCCGTAGCTGGCTAAAGCTAAGACAGCCTCAAAACCGTAAGAATCAACTAGGTCGGCCGCTTTCAACAGTTTCCTGTAGGCCCTCTCCTCCTTTCTCCCGAGGGGCTCCCCGTGGCGAACCTTTTCAAGAACCCCAAGGAATTCCTCCGCGTCAATCGGGTGGGATACGGCCAACATCTTCGAGCCACAGCGCGGGCACTGTCTCAGCTTTACGTTCCGCAGACGGGAGACTTTGGTTTTTGAATGCCACCCGCAGTTTGTGCAAACTAAAACGACCTCGTGCTCAAGGAGTCTCTTCTTGAAGAGTTCTATCAGCTCGTCCCTCTCCATAACGCCTGAGAGCAGAAACTCCCCACTTACCGTCATGTTGAGCCTGGCCAGCTTTGAAGGCTCTTTCCTGAGAGTTGTCTTTACCCTCAGCGAGCCGACCTTGAGGAGCTCCATGACGAGTTCGGCCCTTTTGATATCTACCTTGTCGTGGTAGAGCTCGTTTAAGGTCTCCCTCTCAATCACGGTTCCTTCGAAGAGTCTCTCTATTCTTTTTATCTTCGCATCCCTTCTCAGAGCGCCAAAGCGCTTTGCAACGTTCAGCATACGCCAGCGATAGGGGTGGGAATCCCTCAGGGCGCGCGAGACCATAAACTCCACGCTCCCCGGTTCCTGATAGATGTATCTCTTAACTTCCTCAGGGTTAAGCTGGAAGGGAGTCTTGAACACTATCGCGTGTCCCTGACTCCTCACAGAGAAGACTCTGCCGTAGTGAAGGATTAAAAGCGAGTGCACTATTCTACCAATGGCCTCGTTTGTCCTGCTTCCGAAATCTGCGTGGATTATCAATGCCTTCGGAGTGCTCTCCACAACTATATCCCTGTCGGTTGGGAACGGCTCATCCTTGATTTCTTCAAGGGCCCTTCTGAGTTCCTTTTCCTTAAACTCAACACCCTTCAGAAGCTCCTTTGCCCTATCAAAGTCGAAGGCCAGCTCCCTCCTCAGCCTGCCCACGTCGAAGGCAACGCCAAAGGGAACTGGAATCATCTCGCCCTCCCAGCTTGGAATTGCACTCTCAAGGCTCTTGCTCTCGCGGACCTTCAAAAGTCTCGCCTCTTCGTCGATTTTGAGCACAATCCAGCTCCGCCCGTTCATAACGAACTCCATGCCCTCCTCAAGGTCCATAACAAAGCTTTCGTCGAGCCTGCCAACTATGTGTCCGCTCTTTGAATCGAAAACCCGCCAGGAAACCTCGTCTGGAATCGTCGAGAGATTCTCGTAGTAGTACTGGAATGCCCCCCTGCGGAGGTAGAGGAGGTTTTTCTCCTCGTCGAAACCGATTAGCCTCGCCTCCTCGAGAACGCCCAGAACGTCGAGGTAATCGTCCCAGCTTAAATCTCTGTACACGTAAGTCCTCCTCGCTATTTCATAGGGCCTCTCGCGGGGGAGTTTCTTGTGCTCGATTAGCAGGCCCACGACGAAATGTGCCAAAACGTCGAGGCCACCTATAGGCTCAACGGCCTCGAAGCGCCCTTCAAGGGCCCTCTTGGCTATGATTAGGCTTTGAAGGTAGTCCTCCACGTTGGTCGCTATGATATAGCCCTCGCTTACCTCCCCAATCCTGTGCTTTGCCCTTCCGACGCGCTGAACCAGACGGTTGACCTGCCTCGGGCTCATATACTGTATCACCACATCAACATCGCCAATGTCTATGCCCAGCTCCATCGAGGACGTGCAGATTAGGGCTTTAATTTTTCCCTCCTTGAGGGCTTTTTCGGCCTTAACGCGCGCCTCCTTTGAGAGCGAGCCGTGGTGAACCTCGACAGGCTTCCCCCAGGCTTTTAGACGGTGCGCCAGAACCTCCGCGAACTGACGTGTGTTGGTGAAAACTAATGCCTTGCCATGGTTCTCAACGATTTCCCACAGAACCCGGAGACGGGAAGCTATTTCGGGGGAGACGCTCAGCCCCTCAGCCAGCTCCTTGTCCTTTTCCTTTGGTTCTGGGTAGAGCACGTGAAAGTGGTAGCCCTTTTTCCAGTTTGGCCTGACTATAACTTCTGTCTTCAGCCAGTCCCTAACTTCCTCCTCGTTGCCGACTGTCGCGGTCATTCCTATTCTCCTGAAGTCGGCAATCTCCGCTAAACGCTCAAGGTTGAGAAGGAGCTGTGCACCGCGCTTGTTGTCCACCAACTCGGCTATCTCATCGACGATGACGAATTCAACGTTGCCGAGATGCTTTCTTAGGGACTTAACTGTTAAGATAACGCCGAGGGTTTCGGGAGTTATGATGAGTATCTGGGGCGGGTTCTTTACCTGCTTTGCCTTTTTGTAGGCCGATGTATCCCCATGCCTGACTTCCACGCTTATCCCGAGCTTTTGTCCCCACCATTCGAGCCTCTCGAGTAAGTCTCTGTTGAGAGCCTTCAGCGGGGCTATATAGAGGGCAGAAATAGGTTTCAATCTACCCTCAAGGATTTCATTGAAGACCGGCAGAACCGCCGCCTCAGTCTTTCCGGAGCCGGTTGGGGCTATAATCAGAACGCTCTTTCCCGAGCTAATTTCCTTGAAAGAGTCCTGCTGGAGCCGGTTGAGCCTTCCAAAGCGTTCCTTAATAGTCTTTCTCAGGAGGATGTGCATGGTCGTGGATTCTGAATTGGATTTATAACTATAACCACTAACTTTATAAGGCGATATATCGTTCGACATATCGGTGAAGAATATGCACGCCACAAGAAACGGCGAGAATTATGACCTCGGCTACGCCAAAAGGGCCACCCTTGTTGTCGTCCTCTTGCCTCTGCTCGTCATGTACACGGAAGCGATGCTCACTCCGGCGTTGCCGACAATACAGAAGGAGTTCGCAGTAAACCCGAACGACGTCAGCTGGGTTCTCACAATTTATCTCCTCGTTGGAACCGTCAGCGTGGCAATCTTCGGAAAGCTCGGCGACATGTACGGGAAGAAGAAGATGTTTCTCGTTGCATTGGGATTCTACACTCTGGGGGTTATCCTCAACGGTTTCGCCCCAAGCTTCAGGTGGCTCCTCGTAACAAGGGCCATACAAGGTTTCGGAATGGCCATCTTCCCTCTGGCGTTCTCTCTCGTCCGCGAGGAGTTCCCGCCTGAAATGGTGCCGCAGGTTCAGGGAATGATAAGTGCAATGTTTGGCGTAGGTATGGTTATAGCCCTTCCGCTCGGGGCTTACGTTACCCAGCACTGGGGCTGGCGCTGGACGTATCACACAGCCTCTCCATTTGCAGTCCTGATGTTTATCCTTGCATGGAAAGTTCTCAGAGAGAGTCGCTACATAAATCCCGGAAAGCTCGACTGGCCGGGAGCGCTCTTCCTCACCTGGGCGGTCGTTCCGGCTCTTGTTGCAGTAACCCGCGCTCCAAATACCGGTTGGACGGCTAGGGAAACGCTCATCCTCTTTGGTATTTCCATAGTTGGCACAGTCCTTTTAGTTCTCTGGGAAAGGAGGGTTGAAAATCCAATACTTCCTCTTGGCATTATTACTTCCCGTAACCCGGCCCTAGTGAATGTGGGAATAATGTTCGCCGCCTTCGGTATTTCCATGATGAGCCAGGCGAACACCTACATCTTCCAGATGAAACCACCCTACGGCTTCGGCAAGAGCATTCTTGAGAGCGGGCTCCTCATGACCCCCATGGCAGGTGTCATGCTCATCGTCGCTCCAATCGCTGGAAAACTGATGCCAAAAATCGGCGCAAAACCACTGGCTATACTCGGTGCGCTGACTGCCAGCGTTGGCCTAGGAGTCCTGGCCAAATATGCCTCCCAGCTTCCGCCGAACCACCTCTGGACGTTTGTTGGTTTGATAACTCTCGTCGGGACGGGAATAACGCTAATGAATATCTCACTAATCAACGTCCTTGTATTCAGCGTTCCCCAGAGGGTCATGGGTGTGGCGACCGGTGCGAACAGCCTCTTTAGGAACTTCGGCTCGACTTGGGGACCTGCTATAGCAGGAACAGTCATGAGCACCTATTACGTGCTCTTCCACCCCCCGGGGGCTCCCTCATGGGTCAAGATAAAAATCCCGACGACGAAAGCCTATGAAGTGCTTTTTGGGACATCTGCAGTGATATATCTCTTCCTATCAATCCTCAGCTTGGCTATCGTTGAGGTTATGAAAGGTGGCAGGATTCGGGGTAGTAGAGAAGGCGAAAATGAAGCGCTGATTAATAATGGCTCTTAGACTTTTTTCCTCAATATTACGTTTTTGGCATTCCTTTTGAAGTTGTCCCCTTTCAAGAGCCTTTTTCAACCAATTTGTCCGTCTAAACTACTCTGGAAGTTTTTGGTTATGTTTTGTTGTTATTTAACAGGTTGTTGTATTCTGTTTGTTAATATGTAACGAGATTTTTCTGGAGTTTAAAAGAAGCTCGGAGAGTGCTCTTATCGGGCTAAAATCCATGGAAAGGTGATGTTTTTTGTGATGGCGTGTTTTAATTCTGGAAAATCTAATTTAAAGCTTGTTCCTGCTTCTGGAAGTCTTTTGTATGGTTTTGTGCATTGAATATGCGGGCTTTGGATTGGCTGTTATTGTTCGAGTTCGAGGCTTTTGGTGGGAGTTTTAAAGCCACTTTGGAGAAAGGATTATAAAATTCGAGCATTCTTATTCGTTTGTAGGCCCAACCGAGGAAAATCCCACCCTAGTTGCAATAAGACTCCAGAAAAAATTGAAAACTCCCTAAAGAGCTAAAAACACAGGGAAAACTCAAACCTTAATCCTCTTCCAAACCGTTCCCTCGGGTGTGTCCTCAAGCTGGATTCCAAGGCTTCTCAGCTCGTCCCTTATCTTATCGGCGAGATCAAAGCGCCTCTCCTTTCTCAGCTGGGAGCGGACGTTGATTAAAAGCTCTATGAGCGCATCTTCATTCCCAACTTTCTCTTCTCTGAAGTAGTCCTCGAATATGCCGAAGACCTCGCTGATCGCCTTGAAGAATTCCCACGCCTTTCTCAGAATGCTCTCCCTAGGGGTCTCAACTTCCGTGAGGTAGCGGTTTACGGCGTTGCTGGCCTCAAAGACGGCCTTTAACGCTTCTGCCGTGTTGAAGTCGTCATCCATTGCATCGTAGAACTTTTTCCTCGCATCCCTGATGGCCTCATAGGCCTCAAACTCCGGCTTTTCCCAGCGGAAGGAAATCTCCGCCTTTTTCATCGCCACGCGGATGTTCTCAAGGGTGTTGTAAAGCCTCTCAAGGTTGTTCTTGGCGTGTTCAATACCCTCCTCGCTGTAGTCAAGGGGCGAGCGGTAGTGCCTCTGGAGCACGAAGAGCCTTATTACCTCCGGGTCGTAGCGCTTGAGGAGTTCCCTCACCGTTACGAAGTTGCCGAGGCTCTTGCTCATCTTTTCCCCGTTCACCATGAGGAAGCCCGTGTGCATCCAGTAGCGGACCCACTCGTGCCCGAAGCAGGCCTCGCTTTGAGCTATCTCGTTCTCGTGGTGCGGGAAGATTAGGTCATTACCGCCGCCGTGGATGTCAAAGCTCTCGCCTAGGTATTTGCTACTCATTGTGGAGCACTCTATGTGCCAGCCCGGTCTTCCCTCGCCCCATGGGCTTTCCCACTTTGGCTCGCCCGGTTTCGCCTTCTTCCAGAGGGCAAAGTCCTCTGGGTTCCTCTTTCCCTCACCAGGTTCCACACGTGCCCCCTTGACGAGGTCTTCGAGCTTTATCTTGCTGAGCTTCCCGTAGTCCTTGAACTTTCTGACCTCAAAATAAACCCCATCGCTCCCCTCGTAGGCGTAGCCCTTCTCCTGGAGCTTTCTGATGAAGTCTATTATGTCCTCCATGTGCTCGGTAACGCGGGGATAGATATCGGCGGGTTTTACCTTCAAGGCCTCCATGTCTTCCAGGAAAATCCTGAGAAACTTCTCGGCGAGTTTTTTCGGGTCCTCACCGGTTTCGTTGGCCCTCTTTATGATTTTATCGTCTATATCCGTGAAGTTCATGACCATTAAGACGGTATAGCCCTTGTGTTCAAAATAACGCCTGACAACGTCAAACGCTATATACGTCCTCGCGTGGCCGAGGTGAGGGTAATCGTAGACCGTCGGACCACAAACGTACATTCTGACCTCGCCTTCGCGGAGCGGTTTGAACTCTTCCTTTTGTCTAGTGAGGGTGTTGTATATCCTAATCGTCATTCCCACCACCGGGCCCTTTTGGGAGGGGTTTTTTATTAGCTTATCGTTGCGGGAAAGCTTAAAAACCAACTCCACAACTCGGGTTAGAGCCTGAAAAGGGGGTAGTAAAGATGACCAAGGTTGAGAAGGGGGACGTCATAAAGCTCCACTACACCGGGAGGATAAAGGAGACCGGCGAGATTTTCGACACCACCGATGAGGAGATAGCGAAGAAGGCTGGAATATACAGGGAGGACGGCGTTTACGGACCCGTCCCGATAGCCGTTGGGGCCGGCCACGTCATAAAGGGTCTTGACGAAGCTCTGGAAGGACTCGAAGTCGGCAAGAAGTACGAGATTGAGGTTCCGCCGGAGAAGGGCTTTGGAAAGCGCGATAGGAAGCTCATAAAGACGTTCACCCTCGGCCAGTTCAGAAGACAGGGTATAATCCCCTTCCCGGGAATGCCCGTCGAGATTGAGACCGAAGGCGGAAGGAAGCTCAAGGGCAGGGTTCTGACCGTTAGCGGGGGTCGCGTTAGGGTGGATTTCAACCACCCCTACGCTGGCAAGCACCTCGTTTACGATGTTGAGATAGTCGAAAAGATTGAGGACCCGATAGAGAAGGTCAAGGCCATGATTGAGCTCCGCCTCCCGAGAGTTGACGCGAACAAGGTCATCATCGAGGTCGGTGAGAAGGATGTCGTCGTTGACTTCACCCCTGTTAAGGATGAGGTTGACAGGGCAACACTCGCCCTCGGCGAGATTCTCCTCGAGAGCGACCTGAAGTTTCTGGGTTACGAGGAGATAACCTTCAAGCCGAGCGTTGATGAGCTCCTCAAGCCGCCTGAAGCTGAAGAGGAGACTGAAACAGAGGAAGCAGCGAAGACTGAAAGTACTGAGGTTATTGGGACCGAAGAGAAATCCGAAGAGGCTCAGGAAGCCGTTGATGAGGTCGAAGAAACCGAAGAGAGGAGCGAGAGTAAGGAGGCTGAAAAGGCCGAAGAGAAGGAGGAGAAACCCAAGAAGGCCAGGGACACCAAGGGCAGAAAGACGAGGAGAACGACCACCAAGAAGACCACCAGCAAGAAGAAGGCCAAGGCCACCGAAGAGAAGTCTGAGTGAAGTTTTTAACCCCCACTTTCAATCTTATTTCTTAGGGGGTGCGCATGGCGAGTCGCTTTGAAGTTCTTCTCCAGGACCTTGGGAGCAGGTTCACGAAGGATGACATACCGAAGATTAGGGACGCACTGCTCGCCCTGAGGCGTGTCATGGAGATTCCCGTTTCTTATCTTAACCCATCGAGTGGTTACCATCCTGTTGTCGTGTTTAAGAAGCGCTTCGGCAGGGTTCAGAAGGAAGTTCCTGTCTCGATACTCGACCTCAAAATCCTGAACCGCTACAACATGCCGGGCTGGAGGAGAGAAGTCGAGTTCTGGCTCGACAACGACGTCGTTATTCAGGAAAACCTCTATGGAATGGAGGCACTCCTCGTAGGTGACCCCCGCGGTCTGAACAGGCTGAGTGACATCATCAGGAGGCTGGCCCAGTATATGAGCATCCGCCCTTCAAAGCTCGTGCTGTTCTACAACACGATTTACATGGACTACGGCGGCGGACGATACATCCAGCTCCTCCTAAGGGGCAACGACCTCGAGGTCAGGCTCATAAGGATGAAGCTGAGCGAGGCATCGAGCTACCTGGGAAAGGCCATCGAGTATATGGATTCGGCATTCGGAAACAAGAACATCGACTTTTACAAGCTCCTCTTTGCCCACGCCTCTGAAACATACAGCTCCTTCGACTGGTTCTTCCACCGTTACATCTATCCGAGGCTGAACCCCGAGCAGAGGGAGTTCCTTGAGGAGATGCAGGACTACAGGAACTTTCTCCGTCTGCTTTATGACCACATCAACAGGCTCAACAAGGACAGGATAGGCGACGAAGTTGGAATAAGGGTCATCAGGAGGGCAAATCCAAAGAGGCCCCTCGAAATTGGAATCGCCTTCACGAACAGGGGAATAGATGTAAGGCGCTACGTCAACACGGCCCAGATAAACTTCATGGTGTGAGACATGGAAAAGAGTGCCCTCCTTTATCTCGTTCTTCTCCCCCTAAGTTTCGCCCCCTGGTTAATCTCCTCCACGTTCTGGGGCCATGTTGCCGTTGTTCTGTTCTTTTACCTTGCGCTTCCCCTCGTGATTTCCCGGGCACTCGGCTTTTCTCGGGAAGAAGTCGGTCTGAACCAGCCGGGGAGAGAAGGGCTTAAGCTCTTTCTTATCCTCTTTGTTCTCTCGATTCCCCTCAGCATCTACGGGGCGACGATACCCTCAATGAGAAATTATTATCCAGTTTTCCACTACTCTAGCCTTACAACCTTCCTCCTCGGTGAGCTCGGGATGGGTCTGATAATGCTCGCCCACGAGGCCTTTTATCGGGGATTCCTGCTATTTCCCCTCGCCAGTAAAAACGAATGGCTCGCGATAATCCTCCAGGACGTTCCTTACACAATCGTCCACCTTGGAAAACCGGGAATTGAAGTGCCCTACGCCTTTGTGGCAGGAATAATCTTTGCAAAAATGGATTTGAAGGGAAAGAGCTTCCTGCCGAGCTTCCTCCTTCACTGGCTCGGCTCGGCGTTCTTCGACTTGCTGTGCGCCTCAAGCTTCGCGGTTCCGTAGCCAACGAAGAGCACCTTGTCGGGGTCAAGGGCCTTCAGAACCTCTGGCCTGTGGGTGATTATCAACGCCGTTATCCCCGCTTCGCGGATTATTTCTCCTACCTTCTTGGCGACACGCATGGCCGTGAGGGTGTCAAGGTGTGCCCCGAACTCATCTATAAGGAGGAGGTTCGGCCTCTCTGCCAAAAGCGACGCTATCCTCGCCCGCTCCTTCTGTCCAGTGCTCAGCTCACTGTACTTTGCCCTGTAGAGAACGGCATCGCTTAATCCAGCCCTGTTGAGAACCTCAACTGCCGCGTTAAGGTCTTTAATCTTCCTGTAAACGTGCTCCAGAATGCTCTCGGAACCAAAGCTCGGCTCAAATTCACCTGGAATCATTACGGAAACCCTGGCGTTGTCGGGCACCTCTATCTTCCCGCTCGTAGGCCTGAAGAGCTCCTCCCACCAGCCGTTAGCCGAGCCGAGAATTAGCCTTAGCAGAGTCGTTTTTCCTGCTCCACTTGCTCCAACAACCGCTACCAGCTCACCGGGCTTTATCTCAAAGTTGAGGTTCCTCAAGACTGGCCTCTGGATAACGCGGTGCCTGACGCCAAAGGCCTTCAAAAGCTCCTGTATCTCCTCGGGCAGGCCTTTTATGTCAAGCTCGCTCTCGAAGACCTTGGAGACGTTTTTGAAGATTATCGGGCTCTTTAGGGGCTCAACCTTCCCGTAGCTCGGGCGCCACAGCCTCCCGTCCTCAGGTGCGTAAGGGTCCTCCTTCAGAAAGCGCTCTATGTATTCCCTAGCCTCTTCGGTGAGCGGGTAGAATAGCACGGGCCTTCCGCTCGCTGTTTCCCAGAGGAACTTGAAACCGACCTTTTCAAAGAAGGGGTTGTAGCGCGCCATCTGGGCTATGGTTTCAACGATGTGCTTCCTCTTCCTCATCTCGGGAATCCTTCTCTCGGCTATCCACTCAAGGGCCGACCTAACGCTTAACTGCCCCAAACCGTCGGAGCGGTAGTCGGGATGGACGACGACTCTAGCTATTCTCGCCCCGGCGGTGTTGGTCTCAGCTAAAGCCTTCCACTTGGCCTTTTCCCAGAGGTAGGAGCGGGCTATTCTTTTCTTTCCGTATTTCCTCTTTAACTCCTCGTAGAGTTCCCTCATTATCCGCTCAGGCCAGAAGGCTGGATGGAACCATTCCTCAGGAAAGACCTTCTCACGGATGTTTTTCTCGATTTCACCGTTCGGCAAACGGCGGTGCATTAACGGTATGGGCGGGTCAACTCTTACGTAGCTCAAAATCCTCGGCTCGTACTCCTCCCTTTCGACGAGCTCAAGAATCAGGAAGCGTGAGGCTGGGGTTGAGCCTTTTATTTCAAGAATGTGGCTTTCCGCACCGCAGATTGGACAGTTCTGTTTCGTGTTTGCTTCAAAGATGTGCCCGTTCTCACAGCGCCATAGAGCCACTTTCTCCTTCTGGCTCGCGTAGTGGTACTGCTCGAGCTCGGCTATCGCCTCGAAGTCGCTCTCGTATTTGGCTTCCCTGGCCCTTATCTTATAGGTGTAGAGGAGCTCACCGGTGAGGGGAGAGTAGCGCTTTGCCTCAACTTCCTTCTCGAAAAGGGGCCAAACTGGGATTTTGTCCCCTTCATAAAACTTCCAGAGCCGGTAGTCATCAAAGTCGAGAACTTTAAAGCCTTCCTTCTCTTTGGGTTTGCCCATTATCTCAATCTCAACCTCGTCCCCACTCAGAAACCACTGGGCAACGTTGCCTGTCATGTAGATGCGGTACCTTTCGCCCTCGGCCTCAACTTCCAGAACACCGAACCAGCGGTGCTTGAAGCGGGGGATTTCACTACCCGTAACTCTGCCCCTCACTAGCATGGAACCACCGGAAAGAATAGGGAAAGGAGGTTAAAACGTTAGCTCACAGGTGTTTCAGAACTTTGTCAATGTAATCTTGGCTCTTGTTAAGGCTTTCGAGGACGAGCCTTGCCTCGTCTCTGCTCAGCCCGTAAAGCTTGAAAACCAGGGCATCAAGGTAGGCCTCGTTCTCCTTTACGAGGCTGATAAAGGAAGTTAAGTGCTTGGCGTTGGCCTTTCCCTTTACGATGGTCGTTATCCTCTCCGTCTCGACCGGGTTTCCTTCGATCGTTGGAACCACCGTCTTGTTTAGAATGTCACCGAGAGTCTTCACCTTCTTCCTCGATTCCAGCAGTGATAGTATTGAGAAATAGACGTGCTCGAGGATTTCCTCCTTTCCTTCGAGTTCGAGGATTGGCGTGAGTATGTCCCCCTCCCTTCCGAGAACCCTGAGCGTGCCGTTGCTTAGCTCAAGCTCAAAGCCATCGTATTCTGTCTCTTCGTCCGAGTTTATCTCCACATTGGTGAAAAAGAGCTTTTCCTCAGGGAGCTTTCCTACTCCCTTCTCCCAGGTCTCAACGAGCTTTTTAAGGGTAAGCTTCTTCTTTCCAAGCTTCTCGCTCCACTCCTCCCAGAGGACCTTTATCTGGTAGTGCTTCCTGAGGAGGCTTATTATCTCCTCGACGGTAGTTTCTATCTCTTCGGCCAGAGCTTTCTCCTCGTCGGTGGAGGGGAGCTTGATGGGGAGGTCTTTGATGAACTACTTGTTTGCCGAGTAGTAGCCACTGGCAAACTCGACGCTGTTCTGCTTGAAGACGTAGTTGAGTACTGAACTGTTGAGGATGCCGAGGATTAAGGGATATAATCTTCTGTCTTTGAGAATTATCTCATTAACGTCCACATTATCCACGTAGTATCTGCCCTCTTTATCATATGCTATTCTGAGGTCGCTAACTAGCCTTGGAACAAGCATTTTCTCCATAACGTGTTTTTCGAGATTCTTTGGATATATGTACCCATACCAATCAGCCCTGCCCTTCATCTTGCCCCTTTCACGATTTTCTAAGATTTCCCTATTCTCCAGAAGGTACTTCCATATGTTAGGGTATTTTCGTTTGAAGGTGTCTTCAGGGATTAGATGGTAAGTTCCACTGCTGTCTGGTTCATATGGGAACAGGAGTAACTTGGTTGATGGGATGACAATGAATTTCCTTACATTCTCCCCAGATGCTAAGGGTTTAAGAAGTTCTTTTTCAAGACGATATCTTTTCCCAGTGGAATTTGATAAAACTACAAAGTATCTCTCCTCCTCCCCTTGATAAATGAGGTGATACACTTTGTCGGCACTTGTGGCTAATCCTTGGAAGATGCTAGAAGTTAATTCTACCAGCCTCACGCTCCCCTCGTAAATCTTCCGCACTATCTCTCTTTCCTTCTCCGTCAGGAAGACCCAGGGCTTCTCCGAGAGCTCCTCCTCGGGAATCTCAATGACGCTCAGCCTCTCCTCTTTCCACTTTTCGGGCTTCCAGATTGCTCTCAGCTGGTCAATGCTCTCCCTGAGCTCCTCGACCTTCGCGTAGGTGAGCCTCTCGTTTTTCGCTTTCCTCAGCACGAGTATCATCGTGTATGTCGTTGCACCTTTGAACACCTGCTCATCGCCAAAATCAATTATCAGCCTGACCGCTTTCTCCTCCGCAAGAATCTTCCTCAGCTCCTCGCCGTAGTCAATCTTCATCCACTTCTTGGTGACGATGAAGCCGAGCTCGCCGTTCTCCCGCAGAAGGGAATATCCGCGCTCGATGAAGGGAATAGCTAAGTCGTAGTTCTTGTGGGCGCTCTCATAAAACTTGTTCAGAAACTCCACGTACTCTGGGCTCTCCTTCTTGAGGTTCTGTATCCTCACGTAAGGTGGATTCCCCACTATGAAGTCGAAGCCTCCCCTGACAGAGCCGTCCGGGTTGAAGAAGGCCATGAAGAACTCAAGTGGGTGGTGAACGAAGCGGTGGTCGAGCTTTTCTGCCTTATCCCCAAGCTTTTCTTTTAACAGCTCACGGTATTTTTCATCGAGCTCTTTCCTGACGTAGTCCTTTATTTTCTCGATCTCCTCAAGGACTTCCAGGTTCTCTGGATTCTCTATGAACTGGCTCCACAGTTCAAGGAGCTTTTTAATCTCTTCCCTCCCCTCAAGAATACTGGGATCAGAAAAGCCCATGAGGGAATCACCGCTTATGAGATTAAGGCTCAGGTTGGGAAGGACGTGCTCGTTCTCACCGAGGGAATCCCAGCGGAAGGCCTTGGGGTTGAGCTTTATCAGCTCTCTCCAGAGGTTCATCTTTGCGACTTCAACCGCGTTCTCATCCAGATCAACAGCAAAGACGTGCCTGAGGACCATCTGGGACATTAGAATTCTCTCGTCGCTTGGGAAGAGCTTTCTCATCCTTGCAATGCCTTCTAAGATTTCCTTCTTCTGAACGAGTGGCGACAAGTTGCGGGTCTTTTTGCCCACTAGCTCGTTCTCTTTCTCGCGTAGGCTTTCAATTACAGCCGAATAAACGTCCCATAAGGCTCTGAGAACCTTTATCAGGAATGAGCCAGAGCCGGAGGCAAGGTCAACCACCCGGATATCAAAGAGCTCCCTGCTGAGCTTCTCGGCAGTTTCAAAGTCGTTCTCCATAATGGCCTTTGCTATGCCCTCCTTTAGCCCTGCGAGCCTTTTTCCAAGCGTCTCCTCGACTATGAACTGGGTGATGTATTTTGGCGTGTAGTAGATGCCTTTTTCCTTCCTCTCCTCCGCGAGGTAGGTCTCGTAGGCCTTTCCGAGGATGTCCTCGTCTATCTGGCTGTAGTCGTACTGGGTTATTCCCATCTTAAGCCCGGTTTCCTGCCAAGGAGTAAAACCAAGGACCGTGGCGAGTGCACTGTAAAAACGCGCCCAGTTCTCCGGTTCGTCCTTAACTTTTTCCAGCAAACTGTCGGAGAACAGCTCCGTGTCATAGAGGGGATAGAAGAAGTCGTTTATCTCCTCAAGGAACTTCCAGATGAATGCCCGGTAGTACTTCCCAGCGACTTCAGGTTTGTTCTTGTGTTTTTCTGCCAGCTGAATCCTGTCATGGAAGCTCGCCCACTTCTTGTAGAGCCAGTTGAACTCTATAACACCATAATCGTCGAGGGTCTGAATGAAGATGAACTTGTTAATTAGGTGGAGGATAAGGTGCATCTTTTCCCTCTCACTGGCGTTAAACTCAACCCCATCAAGGATTTTTATCCACTCACGCAGACTATCAAAGAAGTGCTCGTCGAGTTCGCCCTTCTTTATCCCATGCTCCTTCCTTTCGAGGAGCTCATAGAGGCTCCCATATTTCTTCAAGTCGTCCACAAGGTCGGAGAATGTTGCATAGTGGAACGGAGCAAAGCCCCTCACAATGGTCTTTGAGCTGAAGAAGTACCACTCATAAAGGTTCGTTAAAACCACAAACCTTGCCTCCTCCGAGAACACGTACCTTTTTATCTGCTCCTCGTACTCTCTCCAGTCCAGTTCGTTTCTTGCAAGTTTGTTTCTCCTAAGTTCGAAGAGGCGTTTGAACTCGACGATGATTTTCCTTCCGAGAGAATCCCTGAGTATTAAATCAACGTATCCGGAACCCACTTTTACCTCTGGAGACCCCTTAACACCTAAAAACCCCATTATCGGCGATCCCTTGTAGAAGAACTTCTGCCTCAGACTTTCTTCAGGTTTTGCCCTCTCAAGAATGGCCTCCAGGTACTCCCTCATATCCTCGCTCCTGAGCTTTGACTTTATTTCATCAACTTCCTGGAGCGGGATTTTCTCCATTGTGACGAGCTCTTCGAGATCTCTACTAAGGGCCTCTATCTTATCCACTCTGCCTCACCTAACCTAAATTTGAGAGAGGAGTGGATATTAAAACTTTCCCATACTGCGACTATCTAAGAGCAGTTCAACCCGCTCAACGACCTCCCGCGCGCTCCTCCCAAACACCAAAGCCATCGGCTCCTTACCCCAGTCCCCGAGGTGGTAGATTAAATCTGGCCTCCTACCTGCTCTTTTCACGGCGCTCTCGATGCCCCATTCCATGGTTCCTTTCTCGGCCCTTTTCACCTCCTCGGGCTCTTCCCCCTGTCGTAGAAGGAAACGACGAGGCCGAGCCTTTTGGCTTTTTCAACGAGTTCCTCCGAATAGCGGAGGTTCAGAACTGCCCTGACCTCTGGATAAAACTCGCGCATCTTGAGGAGGGCCCTTTTAAGATGGTCGCTCGCTCCAAGCTCGACCGGGCCAACGGGTTTTATTGTATTCCCATAGCGAACGATTCTGCCCTTGACCGCGAAGACCTCGTTAAAAGTTGTGGTGAGGGCAAAGTTCGTCCCGACCTCAGGGATGAGGGGATTAATTCTCTCGCCAAGCTCTACGAGCCCTTCGACGGCCTTCTCAAGCTCTTCCTTGGCCCTCCAGCGGTATGCGTCCCTCTCAAGTTCCCAGAGTGGATTAACGGCTCTCGCCTCGACCTTCGAAAACCTTATTGAGCCTTCAACGAAGCGCTTGGCTCCTTTCACTGCTTCCGGAAGCTCAAGGCCCTTTGCCAGGAAAGTGGCTAAAGCCGATGAGAAGGCACAGCCCGTTCCGTGGGTGAAGCCTTCCACTCTCTCGCCGGGAAACTCGTAAAACTTACCTTTCCAGTAGAGGACGTCCGTGTAACTTAAATGCCCGCCCTTGACGATGACAGCCTCTGCTCCAAGCTCCTTGGCGATGGTTTTAGACGCTTTTTTCATATCGTCAACCGAGGAGATTTTCAGCCCGCTTAGCGCTTCCGCCTCGGGAACGTTTGGGGTTACTATCGAACCCGGGATGAGGGCCTTAACGGACTCAACCGAGTCCACGAGCTTTGCGCCCGTGCTCGATTCCATGACAGGGTCAAGAACCCTCGTTAGGCCCTCCGTCTCCTGCGTTACTGCCTCGGCAATCTCTCCGCTTCCGACCATTCCGATTTTAACCGCTCTGATTTCAAGGTGCCCTTTGACTGCCCTTATCTGCTCCCTCACGACCTCAGGCGGGAGCGTATGATAACCCTTGACCTCCGAAGGGTTCTGGTAGGTGACGGTGGTTAAAACGGGGAGCGGGTGCTCGCCCAAAGCTGAGACAGTCTCGATGTCGGCATTTAAACCGGCTCCGCCCCCCGTGTCGAGGCCTGCTATAATTAAAACGGCCAACCCTATCACCTCAGCTTCTTGATGATTTCGAAGGCCGCTTTCCTACCGCTCAGGAACATCCCGCCGAATATAGGCCCCATCCTAGGTGCTCCAGCCAAAGCGTTCGCCGCCATGCCTGTAACGTACAGGCCCGGGAAGATTTCCTTCGTGTGTTTCACCGTCAGCTCTTCTCCTTTTTCGGCCCACATAGGTCCTTCTCCAAGAATCCTCTCTATCATCCCGCGCTTGAGGAGGTGTTGGCTTATCTGCGCTCCATGACCGGTAGAATCGACCACGAACTTCGCCTCAACTGTAAGGGGGTCCACGTGAAGACCCGTCATCATCACCGGCGTCCAGTTGATTACGACTCCGGCGACGCGGTTCTCCTTGACGACTAAATCTTCGACCTCAATCATGTTGAAGAACTTCACCCCGGCCTTAACGGCCCTGCTTGCAAGGGTTGTTGCTGTTTCTATCGCATCGGCAACGTAGAGGCCGTTCCTGAAGGGCCTGTAGTTTATCCCAAACTCGTCGAGGATTTCCTTCGCTTCCTCCTGGAAGACTATCCTGTTGAAGCCCATCGCACCGCCCCAGATTCCACCTCCTATTGAGAGCTTTTTCTCGAAGATTGCCACCTTTGCACCGTTCTTGGCTAAGTAGTAGCCGGCAACCATTCCGGAGGGGCCGGCACCTACAATTGCAACGTCGAGCGAGAGGTTCTCGAGAAGGTCGTTGAAGTATGCCTCGATTATCGCCCTGCTTATCTCAACCTCCCTCATAGTGACCACCCAAAACCTTTTAAGCCGCGGTCAAAACTTAGTTTTGAAATTTAAAAACTTTGTTATAAACAGGTTTTAAAATCGGGTGATAAGAATGACACAGCTTGAGGCCGCGAAGAGGGGAGAGATAACCGAGGAGATGAGATTTATAGCAGAAAGGGAAGGAATAAGCCCTGAAAAGCTCAGGAGGAGTGTGGCTAAAGGTCACACGGTCATCTTCAGAAACGTCCGCCACGACTGGGTGAAGCCGGTCGCGGTTGGCAACGTCGTTAGAGTTAAGGTGAACGCGAACATAGGGACATCCCGCGATATTGTTGACGTCAAGGTGGAGATAGAAAAGGCCAAGACGGCCGTCAAATACGGCGCTGACACGATAATGGACCTTTCAACCGGCGGGGACCTTGACGAGATAAGGAGAACCATAATGCACACCGTTGATGTGCCAATTGGAACGGTTCCAATCTATCAGGCCGCCGAGGGGATGCTGGCAAAGGGAAAGGCAATCATCGAGATGAGCGAGGACGATATGTGGAGGGCTGTTGAGAGGCACTTTAAAGATGGAGTTGACTACACGACGATTCACGTTGGGGTGACCAAGGAAGTCGTCGAGAAGATGAAGAGGACAAAGCGCGTTGTTGGCATGGTCTCGCGCGGTGGGACGTTTTTAGCGGCTTGGATACTCCACTGGGGCGAGGAAAATCCATTCTATAAAAACTACGACTATCTGCTCGAGCTGGCAAAGGAATACGACGTGGTTCTTAGTTTAGGCGACGGGTTGAGGCCCGGAGGACTTCCAGATGCCGGCGACGAGCTTCAAATAGCTGAACTGTACACCCTCGGAAGGCTCGTAAGAAAAGCCAGGGAAGTCGGAGTCCAGACGATGGTCGAGGGACCCGGGCATGTACCCATAGACCAGATAGCGGCCCAGGTGAAGCTGGCAAAGATAGCGACGGACAACGCGCCCTTCTACGTCCTCGGGCCTCTCGTTACGGACATCTTTCCCGGTTATGACCACATTACAGCCGCGATAGGAGGAGCAATAGCCGCTCTTAACGGTGCGGACTTCCTCTGTTACGTAACGCCGGCAGAGCACCTTGGACTGCCAACGGTGGAGCATGTTAGAGAAGGGATTATAGCGGCGAAGATAGCGGCGCATGCGGTAAATCTGACTCGTTTCGAGGCCGACTTTAAGAAGGACTACCTCATGAGCCTGGCCAGAGGAAGGCTCGACTGGGCGAAGCAGTTCGAGCTGAGCCAGGACAAAGAGAGGTTCATCGAGATAAGGAGGAAGAGACCGACAAAAACTGAGGCCTGCTCCATGTGCGGTGATTTGTGTGCGATAAAACTCATCAACGACATGCTGCAGAAGAGGTGAGAGCTTGAGACTCATCTATTCGGGCAAGACCAAGGACGTCTACGAAGACGGTCCTTACCTCATTTTCCACTTCAAGGACACAGTCCTCGGCAGAAAAGGGAAAGAAGACAGCGGGGGCAACGAAGTCGTTGGCGAAAAGACCGGAAAGGGGAGCGTTGTTTTGAAGCAGACCGAGTTCTTCTTCAAGCTCCTCGAAGAGAACGGGATAAAGACGCACTTTGTCGAGAGGATTGACGAGAGAAAGGCGCGCTTCCTGAAGGCCGAAAGGATTCCGCTTGAGGTAATCTACCGCGAACTCGCCTACGGGAGCTTTCTGAGGAGATATAGAGGATGGGTAAGACAGTTCCATCCTTTGGGAATAGTCGAGTTCACACTCAAGGATGACTTCCTCGACGACCCGTTGATAGCTGAAGATGCAGTAGTCGCCCTCGGCATCGCGAGTGGGGAAGATATTGAAAAAATGAAGGAAACTACAAGGAAGGTGGCCAAAATCCTGCGGGAGTTCTTCTCCTTAAAGGGCCTTCAGCTTGTTGACTTCAAGCTCGAGTTCGGCAGGCTGGACGGTGAGCTTTTGATTATAGACGAGCTGAGCGGGGACACGATGCGCGTGGCAAAGGATGAAAGGTTTCTAACCAGGGAAGAACTGCTGGAGGTGATTGGATGATAATCTCAACGATAGCTTCCCATTCCTCTCTCCAGATTCTCCTTGGGGCCAAAGACGAGGGCTTTAGGACGAGGCTCTACGTGAAGCCCGGGAGGAAGGCCTTCTACTCTTCGACAAGACTCGTGGACGAGCTTGTCGTTACGGAGGACATAGGAGCGATTCTTGATGATGATGGAATAGTGGTCCCACACGGTTCTTTTGTGGCTTACCTCGGCCTCGAGGCGATAGAGAGAGCTAAAGCGAGGTTCTTCGGTAACAAACGTTTCCTTAAGTGGGAGACAACCTTTGAACTGCAGGACAAAGCACTCGATAAAGCGGGAATACCACGCATTGAGGTGATTGAGCCGGAAGAGATTGAGCCCAACGAGCTTTACTTCGTCCGCCTTGAGGGACCGAGGGGTGGTAGCAGGCACTTTATCGCCCTTGGAGGGGAGTTAGGGGGCAAGCTGGAGGGCATTGAGAGTAACTACCGTGTGGAGCGCTTCATCCCCGGCGTTTACCTCTACGTCCACTTCTTCTACTCACCAGTCCTGGGCAGGCTTGAGCTTTTGGGCGTTGATGAACGGGTAGTTATAGCGGACGGGAACGCCCGCTGGCCGGTGAAACCGCTTCCCTACACTATAGTGGGCAACGTGGGGGTTGCCCTTAGGGAGTCTCTCCTGCCGAAGCTCTACGACTATGGATTGGCTTTCGCTGAAGCGATGAGAAAGCTCGAACCACCGGGGATAATCGGCCCCTTTGCCCTCCACTTCGCCTACGACGGGGAGTTTAAGGCAATCGGCTTCGCCTCGCGGATAGACGGAGGAAGCAACGCCCTCCACTGGTACGGGAGGATTTACTGGGAAGAGCCGATGAGTGTCGGGAGGAGGATAGCGCGGGAGATAAGGCTCGCCCTCAAGGAGAACAGGCTTGAGGAGGTGGTGACATGACCTACACAGGAAGAACCCTCGGAATTGGCCTGATGAACGGCAAGCCCTTCGCCTTCTACCTCCTCTGCTCCCGCTCCTTCCCGAATAGGAAGGCCGTGATTAAGGGCAACGCCGCTTACATAATCAATCAAACTGAGACGGACAACCCCTACGTGAGCTACCCCGTCGTGCGAACGAACGAGATGTACGCGGTGGTTACAAACGGCCTCCACACGGACTTCATCTCCCAAGCCCTCGTGTGGGAAAAGCCGAGGAAGGCTTTGGTTCACGTTCTCGATGCAATGGACTACGAGAGAGATGCCTACAACACGCCGAGGATAGCTGGAATTATAGAGCGCGGGAGCGAGCGGGGCTGGCTCGGCTTCGCCGGCAGGGATGAGTTCTGGGTAAGAAGCCTGAGACTGAAGGAGGGCAAAGCCTTCGTTACGGCGACCTACAACGTAGATGGCTTCGTTGAACTCGGCCTGAACGGCTTCAGTTCGGCCGGAGAACTGGCCTTGGAAGTTTTAAAGCTCCCCCTTGAGCACAAGGTCATGGCTTTTGGTGTTACTGAAGCTGAAAACAGGTGGGCTGTTGAGATGTCTGGGAGACCCTTCTAACAATGTTTTTATTGTCACAGGTTTAGCGTTAAAACGGTGGTTTCAATGGAAGACTCCTACGTCTGGATGGAGAACCTCAACGATAAGCGCGTTCTCCGGCTTGTCGAGGAGGAGAACAAACGCTTTAGAAAATTCGTCGGAGAGCTTAGCGACGAGCTCTTTCCCGAGGTATGGGAATACTACTCGATGCCCGTCATCTACAACACGAGGCTCACGGAGAGAGGCACAATCGCGATGTACAGGGAACGGGACAGACAGGTCATCAGGTGGCTCGACGGGAGGGTCGTTGTCGACTCCAAGGAACTGGAGAGGGAGTTCAACAATGAAATCCTCCTTCAGACGTTTTCGGTTGATAAGGCCGGCAGGTTTCTGGCCTACAGCTTCTCCATGGGCGGTGCCGACGAGGGCATAACGCGGATAGTTGACCTTAAAAGGGGTGAACTCCTCGAGGAATTCAGGCCCTCGATAAGGAACGTCGTCTTTACTGATAACGGCTACTACTTCTCGCGCTTTTACCGCCACGGAGAGGCGCCGGACGGGATTAAGGCTCCAGCGGTGAGGCTCTTCTTCAAAGATGAGAACGGGGAGAGAATGGTCTTTGGAGAGGGGCTCGGCTCCGGCCACCTCCTCTACCTAAAGGAAAGCACAGATGGAAGGACGGCGATGCTGACCGTTACATTTGGATGGAACAGCGCCGAGATTTACACGGGCCAGATTGACGAGCCTGAAAAATGGGAGAGGGTTTATTCCGCAGAAGTCCCAGCGGAGCCTATAGATGTTGTTAACGGCAGACTTTACGTTCTCACGAGGGAAGGCAGGGGCCTTGGAAAGATTATTGCTATCGATAGTGAAAAAACTATTGAGGTGATTCCTGAAGGGAATTTCCCGCTGGAGTGGGCGGTAATCATTGGCGATAAAATCCTCGCCGGTAGGCTGGTTAATGCCAGCCACAGGCTTGAGCTTTACTCGCTCAATGGCGAAAAGCTCGATGAGATAACCTTCGACCTTCCTGGAAGCGTCTACCCGCTTGACAGCGATGGGAAGAGAGCCCTCCTCAGATACGAGAGCTTCACCGTTCCATATCGCCTCTACGAGTTCGGCGGAAAGCTTAAACTTGTCGAAAAGCAGGAAGTCGAGGGGAACTTCAGAGTAGAGGAGGACTTTGTCGTCTCGAAGGACGGAACGAAAATCCACTACTTCCACGTGAAGGGAAGTGAAGACAACAAACGGGTCTGGGTCTTTGGCTACGGTGGCTTCAACGTTTCTCTGACGCCGAGGTTTTTCCCTCAGGTTATCCCCTTCATCAAGCGCGGCGGAACCTTTGCGACGGCCAACCTGCGCGGGGGCAGTGAGTATGGCGAGGAGTGGCACCGCGCTGGAATGCGGGAGAACAAGCAAAACGTCTTTGACGACTTCATAGCGGTTCTTGAAAAGCTCAAAAAAGATGGCTATAAAGTGGCCGCATGGGGAAGGAGCAACGGCGGGCTTCTTGTTTCTGCAACTCTCACCCAGAGGCCAGACGTTATGGATTCAGCTTTAATAGGCTATCCTGTTATAGACATGCTCAGGTTTCATAAACTCTACATCGGGAGAGTATGGATTCCCGAATACGGCAACCCTGACGACCCGAAGGACAGGGAGTTCCTGCTGAGGTACTCCCCATACCACAACGCCAAGCCTGCCAGATACCCGCCGACGCTCATCTACACCGGCCTTCACGACGACCGCGTTCACCCGGCGCACGCACTGAAGTTCTTCATGAAGCTGAAAGAACTTGGGGCTCCAGTTTACCTCCGCGTTGAGACCAAGAGCGGCCATATGGGCGCATCTCCAGAGACGAGGGCGAAAGAGCTGACCGATTTGCTGGCCTTCATCCTCAAGACACTCTCCTAGTTTTGGGTCTCTCTTCCGGTTTTATACCGGTTTTGATTTTACCCTCGCTTTTTACAGGAAGGACTTCAAAAACCTTGCAACCTTTTCCACAATGTCCTCCCTCGCGTAAATCCCCCACCGCCAGTGGTTTTCCTTAGCCTCGACGAGGGCCTTTACAACCGGCGAGACCTCACTGAGACGCTTGATTTCCCCGTTGTATTCCACGAAGGCGTTACGTTCCTCAAACTTGGGTATCTCAGGATAGTCCAGTAAGGCGAGGTGGCCGAATTCCCCCTCAAGTCCTTTCCTCAGTTCATCAACGAGTCTCGGCTCAAGCCTTTCACCGCTCCAGAGGACACGTTTGTAGAGCTTCCGCCCATCTATCGCTCCTATAAGTTCCCTTACTTCTCCCTTATCGCTCGCCCTGAGCCTTGCGACGAGGTCAATTTCATCCATCTGTCGTATTTCCTTCTCGGCAGTTCCTTCTAGTTCAACGGCCTTGCAGAGCATTGCACTCGCTATTCTTGCCGTGTGATGCTGGTAAACCGTTGGATACATCATGCTTCTTGATATCAGGAGGTTTTGGCCGGCCATTATGCCCTTCTCGCCGAGGACCAGTCTTCTCCCGTCCCACTTGAGGTTTCTAATGAGTCTCTCAAGGTCAACGAGGCCGTAGGCAACGCCGGTGTAGTAAGCGTCCCTCACAAGGTAGTCCATCCTGTCTGCGTCAATGTCCCCGCTCACGAGCGGATGCCTGAGAAAATCAAGGAACTCACCAATAGAAAACCGCTCCTTCAGAACGTCTCCGACTTCGCCGTGTTTTATGAGCCACCGTGTGTTTTCCTCGTGCCTTGGGTAGAGGCATTCAAGGGTGTGGGAGAAGGGATAGTGTCCAAGGTCGTGGAGAAGAGCCGAGTAAGCAACTCCTTCCTCTATTTCTGGGTTCCTTACCCATATAAGTCTCGCTATGTGGAAGGTTCCTAAGGAGTGTTCAAAGCGTGTGTGTCTGGCGGAGGGATAGACGAGGAAAGCCAGACCTAACTGGGTAATCCTCCTGAGCCTCTGGAACTCCGGCGTGTCAACCAGTCTAACGGCAAAGTCATCAAGCTCAATTCCGCCGTGTATAGGGTCGTGGACGAGTTTCATCATCTCAGCTCCACGTCTCTGCTATCACATCGTGCTTGTGGATGCTCTCGTTGCTGATAACTCTAACGTGGATTTTGCCCCTGAACTTCTCCCTCGCCTTCACAAGAATCTCCCTGGCAACGTCCTCGACGAACTTCGGGTTTGCGAACATGCCCTGCACAACCGCGTTCTCATCCACCGTCTTGAGCAGTGTATAGGTTGGATGACTGAACGAACTTTCAACGACGTCAATCATGTCCTCGAGGGCTATCTCCTCGTCGAAGTCGGTTCTTACTTCCAGCTCGCCGATAGCCCTCTGTATGTGGGTCTTCCCGTTGTTGTTGGCCATCGCGTGGGGACAGGCGGTGTTCCCTATAACCCTGACGCGGAGAACCTTCTCAAAGGTCCCGTCCTCGTTCTTGATGACACCAACCTCGACGTCGTAGGGCTCGTAGCTGGTCTTTCCGCTCGCGGGGGTCTCACGCGGGATTATAAGGTGGGTCTTTATCCACACCTCTGCGCGTCTGTGGGGGTGCTTCCCCTCAAGCCGTTTAATTATCGCCCTCCCAAGTTCCTCAAGCGAACTGTGGGCCTCCATGACTTCCTCTTCAACGGCCTCGCTCATTGCCTCGGTTATACTCTCAACGAGACGGCTCATGTGTATTCCCTTTTTCTCAGCCGGGACGTCTATCGTGACCTCGAAGAGGGGGAGGAAAGTATAAACCCTGCCCTTCCAGTTTATCTTTGCAACGCTCCTAAGGTTCGTTATTCCAACCCTCCTGAGCGGCTCTCTAATCTCCGGAACTTCCTCTTGGGTCTCAATCACTTCTCTCACCCGGGTTGCCTTAAGAAAAGGTCTTTTAAAGTTAAGCCCGGAGTTCGTTCACCATGTAGTAGACCGTCCTCAGGGGAATTCCGAGGCGCTTGCTGATTTCCTTCATGGGGACGCCTTTCTCCGCCATCTCGCGGACGAGTTTCACGGTTTTTTCGTCGTACTTTCTCGGCCTTCCGCGGGGTCTCTTCTCAGGAATTAGCTCTATCCCGAGCTGGTTTAAAGCGTAGATGACCTTCTTGGAAACCTTCGGGTAAAGGCTCGGAGGACAGCTTATTCTCCTTACGTTAGGCGCGTTCTCAAGGATTTTGACAACTACCTCCTTGGTAGGCCTGAGGCTAACGTAGACCTCAGTAACGTTCTCGTTCAGCGAGGAGAGCTTTCTCAAGAGCTCGTCATAGGTTTTAGCGCTTACTCTGACCTTCATCACCTCACCCCTGGAGAAGGTCAAGGAACCTCTTCGCCTTGTCGCTCTTCGGCATGAACTTATCAAACTTCTTAACTTCGCTCTCGCTGAACAGAACCTTGTGGAGGCCCGAGATTACGAACTTCTTAATCGCCTCCCTCAGTTCTTCCTCATCAATTCCGAGTATCTCGGCAACCTTCTTTTCATCGTAATCACTCATGCCGTAGAGCAGGGCTCCCCCGAGGAGGTAGTTGGGAACGCCACTCAGGTCCTTCCTTCTACCGGTTAACTGTCCCTCCATCTCGCACTTCCTTATGACGTACATACTACCCTGCCCTGTTTTGAAGTTCCCCTCGTGCCTGAAGGGCAAGTCCAGTATGGAGTAATGGCAGTCAACGCAGAGCTTTATCCCGGGAAAGATTCCCAGGGTTTCCCTTTCGGTCGAGGATGTCAAGAAGTAGTAGCGGAATATATCGAGGCCGAGCTTTTCCGCTCCTTTCTCCGGGTCGAGGGAAGCGTAGGCTAAAGCCAGGTTGTCAACAGTGTAGTGGTTGTTTATCAGAACTCCCCTTGTCTTCACAAAGGTGAGAACCCTCCAGCGGAACCTCCTCCCGTAGCGTTTTCTAAGCTCCATCTCGATGTCGGAATCGGCCGGAAGGTCCAGTCTGGCCTTCTTGAGCCTGTTGTTCTCGAAGTATTCAACCTCAATCCTTATGCCTTTTGTCCTTACCGTCCCCTTCTCGCGGAGCTTCCCCTTTATGAACTTGAAAGTCTCTCTGACCTCGATGCTTTCCTTGGCTAGAAGCCTGAGGACGTCACCGGAGTAAGCCAAATGGGGGAGAACTTCAAGCCTGCCGAGTTTTACGGGCTTTTCAACGGCCTTGACCTTTCCTAGGTTCTCCCGCGTTATCCTGTCGACCGTTATTTCCTTCCTGCCGAGCTTGAAGGTGTAGTTGGCCGATAACAACGCTAGGGCCATTTTGTGGGCCGTTATAGCCGAGCGGAGCCTTTCCAGAGCCAGTGCCCTGTTGTGCTTCTTCCTGTAAATCCACTGGAGGTGGGGGTCCTTGTTCTTCTTGTCCATGAAGCGAACTGAAGGGGCCGTTTCCCCAACGCGCCTCTCCAGTTCATCTTGAAGGTCGGAAAGAAGGGAGACGTTCCGGGTTAGGGTATAGGCTAACCTCACCGGTTCAAAGTTCTCGAAGAGCTCGCCCAGGTCTATGCCTATGTCGTCGAGTATCTTATTGACCCGGGCTACGAGCTCCTCCGTTGTCGTCATGGTAGCAAATCACCGTTGTTTATCTTTTCTGGTAAGTATTCTTTGGCGACGAATTCGAGGGACTTGTTTGCTAAGGCCTGCTGTTCAATCCTGACCCCCATCTTGAGTGCCATCTTGAGCTGTCTCTGCCACTCCCTGTTCTGGAACCACGGGTACTCCATCTCCTCGAGGATTCTCTTGTAGTCCCCGGTTGGACCACCTTTCTTGTTGGGGGGTATGCCTTTCAGCTTCTCGGTAACGTTCTCCAGACCATAGCGCTTTATGTCGTCCATGGTCATGCCGACGAACTTCGCCTCGGGAGTGGCAAGCTTATCGCTGAGGTAGGCCAGATTAATCGAACCCTGTTTTATGGTGGAGTAGATGTACCAACCGTAGGGGTCGCCATCGGTGAAGACTATAATGGGCAGTCCCTCCTCATAGTGGAGCCTGTGGATTAAACGCCTAACACCACGCGAAGCCTGTCCCTGCGTAGCTATGATTAGGGCGTTTTCCTTCTTCGGGAACTTTTCCTCAATGAGACGGTCAGCCATAGCCGCGGTCTCGACAACGAGTGCATAATCCACGTTTATCTCCGGGAACTGAATGTGCTCAACCGTTCCAGGAACGGCCCAGCCACCGCTTCCGAGCTTGCTCGCGTTGAACTCGTCTTCACCGTCCCTAATCACGATGTCACCGTAGATGTAACCGCGCCTGTCGGCTGTAATGTGCATCTCCTCGCGCAGAACTCCGAGCATTCTCTCCAAGTCCTCGATAATCGGGTCGCTCTCGCGCTGGTCCTCGAAGGTGTTCTCCTTCGTCCCGGGAATAGTGTGCTTGTTGGCATAGTATGCTTCACGAAGGCTCGCGTGCTTGCCTTCGGCAACCAGGCGCTTAACGTATGCCATTATGAGTAAGGTTTGCATGAACTTTCTGGCGTGTGCCACGTTGAGGAAGTAACGCCTCGATAGTTTATCGCCCATCTTGATTAGCCGGCTCTTCTCGTCGAAGTAGACGTTGTTTAAACCACGGGTCGGTATGTCGAAGTAGGGGTTTTTACCGGATTTTATCGCCTCAAGGACGCTCCTTCCGTACTCCTCAAGCTTGCTGAGGACTTTTTTGGGGTCGTATGAGAACTTCTCCTTGGGCTTCTCGCGTCGTATGGCCCTAGGCATTCTCGCTCACCTCCACGGGGGCCTCTTTGGAGGCAAAATGGCTCTCAATAAACCTCAGGAAGTACTCCCTAATCGTCTCCTCCGGCTCGCCGGTTAGTATGCTAAGGGCCCTCGCTATCTCGGGAACGTACTTCTCAAAGGTCTTCTTCCTCTTGACCTGGTAGAGGCGTCTGTGCTTCCCGCTGAGGTAAGTCTGTAACCTTCTTGCAACATCCATTATGGCGAGGCGAATCTCGTTGTATATTTCATCAACGCTCGCTATGCTCTGCTTCCCCGTCCCGGTGTAGGGGACGTGAACTGAAACCACGTTAATCATGAGGACCAGTGGCGCCCTGTCGAGGTCATCTACCTTGTAGCGCCTCCAGTCTATGGAGCGGGCTGCTTGAGTTGTTACACATGAACCAGCATCGAAGAGGAGCGGAACGCGGTTGGCATATCTCAAGAGCTCAAAACCGCTCGGAATCTCACCGCCGTACGCTAAGCCGACCTCCACCTGGAAGGGGATTCCACCGGAATAGACCTTAGGTGGCCTCGTCACGGCAGTCACGAACTCCGGCTTGAGGATTCCCTTAAGGCCCTTCTTAATGTTCTCCTCACCTATTGGCCTTAGACCGTGGGTCGGAGGAGCTAAGAACTTCATGTACTTGAAGGCCTCGACTATCTCTTCCGCTTCCTGCCAAGTCAACTTCTCCGGTGGCTTTTCCATAATCTTAGCGACCTGTTTGATGACCTTGGTGTAACCCCTGAAGGAGCGGAGGACGGCCTTAACCTCGCCCTTCATGAGCCTCTCGTAGAGCTGTTCCTGAACCTTCTTGTCCTCGACGGTCTTAATCAGCCTCAGGGCGGCGATGTATTCAATAAGCTCGTCAACCTTCTTGTCGCTTATCCTTGAGAACTCGCCGATGAGGAAGCGCCTTACCGTTTGGCGCTTTGTTTTCTTGGCCATCCTGTAAACGTCGTCCGTCAGGACACCTTTCGGGTGAGGCTTCATCTCAACGGGTGGTTTGGGTATCTCATCACTCGAGCGCGGGAAAACGATGAGCCTTCCGTCGGGCTCGATTAGCTCTATGTGGGCGTGGGGGTTGGCTATCGCGGTTAGCTTGAGGTACCAGTAAACACCCTGCTTTGAGCGGATGTAGCGAACGTTCTTGACTTCGAGTTCTATCCTCGTTCCGTGCCAGTCATCGGGGTTTGGGTGTTTTTCCTTCTTGACTATTTTACCCTCGTTCTTGTCAACGTCAATCTTAACCCATGCTTCAATTATCTCCTCGCCGGTTGAGGTTATTACTCGAGTAGCCTTTCCACTTGTAGTCTGAGCGAACATCACGGCTCCAGATATCCCAAGCCCCTGCTGACCGCGGCTCTGTATGTTCCTGTGGGCCTTGGTTCCGGCGAGCATCTTTCCAAAGACGTGGGTTATGTACTTTTCGGGAATTCCCGGACCATTATCCTCAACGACAACTCTGTAATGCTCCCTTCCGAGTTCTTCAATCTCGACCCTTATGTAGGGCGGAATACCGGCCTCTTCACAGGCATCTAGGGAGTTCGTTACCGCCTCGTGGACGAGCGTTGTTAGGGAGCGAACCTTTCCAGTATAGCCGAGCATTGCTGCGTTTCGTCTGAAGAACTCGCTGACACTCTGGATTTTGAACTCCTTAAAGAGCTGACTTGCCTCTGCCATCTTCATTCCTCCTCCAGCTCATCAAGATGGCCTTCAAGGGCCTCGTAATAGTTTGAGCTCTCAAGTTCCAAATCCTTCTTTCTCCTCTCAAGGTAGCGGTAAACTACCCCGTGGGGCGAGCCCCTGGCCAGCTTTTCAATGGCCGTTCTGGCCACCTCGACTTGAATGGGGTTACCTATTATCGCGACGGTCTTTCCGTAGACGCTCACATCTGCACCGCTCATCTCCTCGATAATCTCCCTTGTCCTGCCCTTCCTTCCGATGATTCTACCCCTAACCCTAGGCAGGGCGTTCTTCTCGTTTCCAACGACTATATCGTTGAGGTTGACAACCTCAAGTATTTCACCCTCGTTGAAGAGCCTGAAGGCTCTCTCAGGCGAGAAACCCCTCCCTATAGCGAGAACCACATCTCTAGCCTTCCAGACGGCGAGGGGATCCTTGGTATCCTTTGTGGAGGTTATAAAAACCTCCCCGGTCTCGCTGTCAACTTCTATTTTCGTCCCGGTCCTTTCTTCGATTTCCCTCTTCGTTTTGCCCTTCTTTCCGATGAGAACAGCTATCCTCTCCCTCGGAATCCTCACGAACTCCTCCTGTTCACCTTCGGCAAGGTAATCAATCTCTCCCAGTTCGGGCTCTTCAACGGGTTTTCCGTCCTTATCAACGCGCTCGTACTTCTTCAGGAGCCTCTCAAACTCGTCCATGTTCTCACCTCTCAACAAGCTCGCGGAACTTCACCTCGTAATCCTCAACGTCCACTCCTTTCCTCGCGAAGTAGTTTGTAACGTTTCTCAGGTCCCTCTTCAACAGTTCAAGGCTCATCCTGTTTCTCCTTACCGTTGCCTGCGACCAGTCTATCACAACCGGCCCGTCCCAGAGGAGGACGTTGTACTCGCTTAAATCGCCATGAACCATATCTCCCCTCTTCCAGAGTCTCTCTATGACGCCGATTAAGTAACTGTAAAGCTCCTCAAAGTCTCTTTTCTCGAGGTTTTTCTCAACGTCTTTAAGCCTGGGAGCGGGAAGCTCATCGCCGATGAACTCCATAACCAAAACGTTGTTCCGGAAGATTATCGGCTCAGGAACGCGAACCGCGTACTTTATGGCCCTCTGGAGGTTTTTGAATTCTCTCCTCGTCCAGGCGAAGATGAGCTTCCTCATGTCCTTTGGAAGGTAGCCGATGCGCGGGTCTCCGGCCAAGTACTCCCAGATGCGGCGGAACTCGGTGGTGTAGGTGCGGTAGATTTTAACTGCTATCTTCTCTCCCCTGGAATCAACGCCCGCGAAGACGTTGGCCTCTTTTCCCGTGCTTATGACACCATAGAGCTCCTCTATTTTCCCGCGCCTGTGGAGGTATGCTAGTGTCTCCTTTGTTGTCCTGTCAAAGACCTCGTTGGCTATCTTGTAGAGCTCGCTGTCCTTTTCCCTCCTGTCTCTAAGACCAAGTATCTCCTCGATTTCTCGCTCAAGTGCTTCCTCGTGCATCGCCACCACTCAGGAAATCAGAACAACAGCTCCCCGCCGGTTAGGAAGTCCTGGCTTATCTTGCCCTTCCTGAGGAGCCAGTCCACCTGGGTTCTCGTATAGCGGTAAACAATGTCACCGCGCTCATCCGTCTGGACGGGCCAGGGCTGGACTATGACGACGTCACCAACGCGCATCCACATCCTTCTCCTGAGCTTGCCCGGAATCCTGCATCTTCTAACCTTTCCGTCCTCACAGCGGACGTCCATCCATCCGGCGCCAAGGGCCTGCTCTATAACGCCGAAGAGCTGTCCTTTACTCCTATCGGGGAGGGGAACTCGAATTACCTCGTCACCCTCAACTTTTCTGTCCTTCTTTTTTGGAGCCATGAGCATCACCTCCCACCGCTATGTTTGAGCCCTTATAAGCTTACCCCTGCAAAAATTCTGCAGGGAACTAATCCACTAGATTTTTAAAATTTTTGCAAAAGAATTACCCAAATTTGTTCACTACAGGAACATCAAAGTTTAAAAGAGAACCGGAACACTTGAAGTGGGAGCGAGATGAAGGCGGTTGAGGCGGAGAACCTAACGATATTTTACGGAGGAAAACCGGCCTTGAGCGACGTAACGTTTGGCTTAGATGAAGGGAGAACTCTCCTCCTTCTCGGCCCAAACGGTGCTGGGAAGACGACGCTCCTCAAGACGATAGCCTGCTTTCACCGCGAATACTCAGGGAAGCTCCTTGTGTTTGGAAAAAAGCCCTGTAATGCTAGGAGTTTAATCGGCTACGTTCCCCAGAGCAGTTCCCTCAACGAGCGCGTTCCTTTAACGGCTCTGGAAGTCGTCGCCATGGGTGGCATATACCGGAGGGGCTTCTTTCATTTCAAAATCCCTGAAGAAATCCTCAGGAAGGCGGAGGAAGTTTTGACCTTCGTCGGTTTAAACCACGTTAAGGACGAACTCTTCCGAGAACTATCGGGCGGTCAGAAGCAGAGGGTTCTTCTGGCGAGGGCTTTGATGAGCGACCCAAGGCTACTCCTCCTTGATGAGCCCCTCTCTGCGTTGGACCCCAGTGCGAGGGTCGAAGTTACGAACGTCCTCAGCAAGATAAAGTCAGAGAGGAACGTCACGATGATTATAACTACTCATGACATCAACCCGCTCCTCGAGATAGGCGACCTTGTGATGCTGATTAACAAACGCCTCATAGCCTTTGGAAAGCCCGAAGAAGTCCTGATAGATGAGGTCATAAAGTCCGTTTATGGCCCGATGGCCAAGGTTATTCCTGTCGGCGGAAAGCTCTACTGCATAACGGGTGACTTCCACATCCACAGAGGTGGTGGCCTGTGATTCCGGAGTTTATCCTCAGGGCAATCCTCGCGAGCATAATGGTCAGCGTTCTACTGGGTCTTCTGAGCCCGCTGATAAACACCAAGGGACTGGCTTTTCTGACCCATGCTCTCTTTCACGCGCTCCTCTTTGGAGCTGTTCTAGGAATGATTCTGGCCTTAATTTTCAACAGCTACGCCCTCGTTACCCTCGTGGCGCTCATCGTCACGATTGCAATCGTTCTAATCATCGCCCAGCTTGAAAAGCTCGGCTTTACACCTGATTCGGCAGTCGGAATAGTGGCGAGCTTTGTGGCCGGCCTAACGGTTCTCGGCTTTGGAGTACTCTACAAGGTTATGG
>NZ_WAKV01000034.1 GCF_015523185.1 Thermococcus sp. | reverse complement strand
TCATGGCCGGGAGCGAGAACCACCTCAGGGCCTTTGTAGGTCAGCTTGAGGCCATGGGAGTGGCCTACACGGCTCAAGTGCTTCCTCAGGAGCAGGTTGACGAGATACTGAGCTCAGCTCCGGCCCACGGAATGGGACACGGTCCCGGTACTATGGGCACTTACACGGGTCAGGCCAACAATGGCGGAATCACCAGCACCATAGCTAACGCCTTTGGCCACGCATGGAAGTGGATGAGGGGATTCCTTGGAAGGTTTGGTATCTGACCCTCTCCTTCTTTTCCTTGATTGGTGGTGAAAAATGCCAAGAGGATTCGGGCCTATGATGGGGCCGATGCACGGGAGAAGGGGCTTCGGCTTTGGCTGGTTGTTTTTGCCCTTTGCCCTGCTGATAATATTTGCCAAATTGGCTTTCCTGCTCCTGCTCTTTATCGTAATTGGGCTTATAATATACGCGCTGATGAGGTGAAGAACATGCTCTGCGTAGGAAAATGTCCACCGGAGGTGAAAGCATGAGAGCCTCAGTACTCCTAAGGGGAGTTGTTGACCTGCTCCTCCTAATAGTCTTTGTTGGAATGGCTGTAACGGGAATAGGCCTGTATTTAGCGCCCAGCGGGAGGATAGCGGACAGCATAGGATGGACCTTCTTTGGTATGGATAAGGACACTCTCACCAACGTTCACACGTATCTGGGCTTCATCATGATTGGCCTCGTGGGGGTTCACCTGGCGGTGGGGTTCAGGAGTATGCTAGTAATGCTGAAGTCTGCATTTAAGAGCTCAAAGGCAAAGGTAATGGCTGGCCTGATAATTCCAATACTGCTCATAGCAGTTGGATTCCAAGCGTTTTCAGCGTATACGGGCGAAGAGGAAACAACATATGAATCGTATGACTCCTACTATGAAGAAGAATCAACTAACTCAACGGCTTACATAACGGGCACGATGATGAAGTACTACACCGTCCAGGAGCTCGCCAAGGAGTTCAACGTTTCAACGGACGCGCTGATAGAAAAGCTGAAGGAGAAGGGAATAGAGGCAACCCCGGACGAGAAGCTCGTTGAGATTGAGTACAAGTACGACCTGGACAGGGAGGAATTCAAGGCCATGTTGGAGGAGATTATAGCGGAGCTCCGGGGTGAGAACGGATGAGAAGGGCAGGTTTCCTCCTGATGGCCCTGCTTTTCCTGGCCATCTTTGGGGCAGGGTGTATAACAAGCTCGAGCACGACAACCGGCACGGGCTCGGCCACCATGGGCCCTCCTGCGGATAAGGGCTACGGTGCCAGTGCAAACGCGGGAATAGTGGTGGACATCTCGGCGTATCCCGTTGAAAACCTGAGCCCAGAGGAGGTTGAGGCAATACTCTACATGAGGGAGGAAGAGAAGCTCGCCAGAGACGTGTATCTTACGCTTTACAACAAGACGGGGCTTCCAATATTCGAGAACATAGCGAGGAGCGAGCAGACCCACATGGACATGGTGCTCGAGCTCATTAGGAAATACAACCTGACCGACCCCGTTGCAGGGATGGGAGTCGGTGAATTCAACAGTACGGAGATGCAGGAGCTTTACAAAAAGCTCGTTGCAAAGGGGAGTGAAAGTGACATTGAAGCCCTTAAAGTGGGGGCTCTCATAGAGGAGATTGACATCAAGGACTTGGACGAGTGGCTAAAACACGTGGACAACCAGGACATAAAGGCCGTCTTTGAGAGCCTGAGAAAAGGAAGTGAGAACCACCTAAGGGCATTTACAAGGTTGCTCCAAAACAGGTACGGTATTACATATGCACCACAAGTACTGAGTGAAAACGAATACAGGAGTATTGTTGGCTGAGCGGAAAGCTTTTATCTCTTTTTTTCCTAACCCCCTCCAGGCCCAATCAGCGGTGTTGACCATGGTGCAGAGTATCGAGGAGCTAGCAAGGTTTTGTGATGCACTCTCAAATCCAGTGAGGGTTAAGATACTAAAGTTGCTCTGCGAAAAGGAATGGTACGTTTACGAACTCGCCAAGACCCTCGGAATTTCGAGGCAACTTCTCTATCTGCACCTCAAAAAGCTTGAAAAAGCCGGCCTTGTCGAGAGCGAGCTTCGACTTGAGCCCGACGACCCGAGGGCCAAGAAGTACTATCGGGCCAAGCCCTTCAAGCTAGTCATAGACAACGATGTTGTAAAGCGCCTGGAGGGATGAAGATGCCTTGGGGGGGAGGATACATGTCAACACCCAGCGGATGGATAAGTATAATCCTTGGCCTTATCATTCTCGTCGTGTTAGTCTTTGCGTTCTATCAGGTGAACAAAACGCTGAACGAGTTCAGGGTCGAGTTGGAGAAGCTAAAGAACGCGCTCGAAGAAACGAGGAAAAACACGGAGGAAGTGAAGAAGAAGCTTGAGGAAGTCTGAAACTCTTCAGGACTTCAAAACTCTAATTTCATTTTTGAACATATCCCAGTTTAGTCCTAGGTGGATTGCTATCAAGGCCAACATTACTATTCCGTACCTCGACTTCATTCTTAGGATTTCTATCCCATTCATTCCGAGGAAAGAGCCGTGCTTCATCGCCATTACCTCACCTATGGTAAGGAAGATTGCTCCTATGTATATAGCTATCAGTATTGAAGACAACACCGCTTTGGCCTTCACTTTTGTCCTCGCGTTCATTTTCATCCCTGAGTTGACGAGTGTCATATAATTTAAATTAATTTTGGTTCAACTATCAAAGAAAACAGGGAGTGCGGAGAGTAATGGGAAACCCAAAAGGAGTCGGAACTGGGAGAAATCAGCTGAAGAGTATCACGAGTTCCTTCCTGAACATGCTCCAGTTCATGGCGAGGTGGGTTATGATAAGCACCATCATGAACAGCTCGTACCTTGCGCGTAGCTCTAGGAAGTCGAGGTGGGTCATCCCGAGAAAACTCCCCGTTTTCATCGAAACGAATGTTCCGATGGTTATGAACACAACCCCGAGGAAAGCTGTGACCAGAACCAGCGAAAACGCCGCCTTCATCCTGAGCCTTTTCTTCATCTTCGGATTTTTCTTGGCCTCCTCAAAAACCTTGGACATCGGGTCCATAGTATCACCCACTTCCCCAACGGCCACGCTTTTATAAACCTTCGTTCCACACATCTGGTCATTTTAGCGTTTAGACGGAAACCTTAATTAAGTTCGGATTCCTAATCTTCGCGGTGTGAGGAATGCCACGGGTCTCTGACCTCAAGAGGATAGGCGATGATAAGGTCACAGCAATAGGAATGGGAACATGGGGAATAGGCGGCTACGAGAGTCCAGACTACTCGAGGGATAGGGAAAGTGTTGAAGTCCTCAGGTACGGCCTTGAGCTTGGGATTAACTTAATTGATACTGCTGAATTCTACGGGGCCGGCCACAGCGAAGAGCTCGTTGGAAAAGCGATAGAAGGCTTTGACCGGGAGGAAATCTTCATCATCAGCAAGGTCTGGCCCACTCACTTCGGCTATGAAAAAGCCAAGAAGGCCGCAAGGGCAAGTGCGAAGAGGCTTAGCACTTACATAGACCTTTACCTCCTCCACTGGCCCGGCGAGAGCTGGGAGAAGATTAAGGAGACCCTCCACGCGCTGGAGGAACTCGTTGACGAGGGACTCATAAGGTACATTGGAGTTAGCAACTTCGACCTTGAACTTC
Organism: Thermococcus sp.; assembly: GCF_015523185.1. Classification (NCBI taxonomy): domain Archaea; kingdom Methanobacteriati; phylum Methanobacteriota; class Thermococci; order Thermococcales; family Thermococcaceae; genus Thermococcus; species Thermococcus sp. Next base: position 5,063 of record NZ_WAKV01000034.1, on the reverse strand, counting down.
TCAAGCGCTCCCAGGGGGCGATGAGGAAGTATGAGATTGTAGCAAACGAGGTCAAGTACTCCCTCAGAGACCGCTGGTCTGAAACGAGTGGCCTTTTGGATTACATGAAACAGGAGAAGATGGCATTGATTGCCTACACTCCACTGGAGAAGGGAACCCTAGCAAGAAACTCCTGCCTGGCCGAGATTGGAAGGGCCTACAGAAAGACGGCCGCCCAGGTGGCTTTGAACTACCTCATCTGGGAGGAAAACGTTATGGCCATTCCCAAAGCCGGAAGCAAGGCCCATCTCGAAGAGAACTTTGGAGCTATGGGCTGGCGCCTCTCGGGGGAGGATAGGGAAAAGGCAAGGGGGTGTGTCTGATGTACGGCTACCACAACAGGATTGCGCGTGTAAACCTGACGGAGGGGAAGGTTACCTATGAGGAGCTGCCGGATGAGGTGATAAGGAAGTTCATCGGCGGAAAGGGCCTCGGCTACTACCTGATTTACCGCGAGGTCCCACCGGGAACGGACCCGCTCAGCCCGGCCAACAAGTTCGTCTTCGCACCGGGTGGAATGACGGGCCTCGTCCCGGGTTCGAGCAAGATTATAGCGGTGAGCAAGAGCCCCGAGACGAGACTCATAAGCGACTCCAGCGGCGGAGACGCCTTCGGGCCGAAGCTGAAGGGCCACTTCGATGCTCTCATAATCGAAGGAAAGAGTGAGGAACCTGTCTATCTATACGTCCACGATGGGGAGGTTGAGATTAGGGACGCCAGCCACCTCTGGGGAAAGGGCAACTACGAAGTGGCTAAAGAAATCTGGAGGGAACACCCGAAGGCGAGCATAGGCATGATAGGCCCAGCAGGGGAGAAGCTGAGCAGGATTGCCAACGTTGTTTACGATACTGAAAGAGCCAGCGGAAGAGGTGGGCTGGGAGCGGTTTTGGGGAGCAAGAAGGTCAAAGCGGTTGTGGTCGAACCCGGCGAGAAGCCGAAGGTTGCTAATCCAGAGGAGTTCCAGAAGTTGTGGCAGGAGTACTACAACGAGTTCTCGACGAATCCAAAGTATGAACACACGAGGAACTATGGAACTACCGATGCCCTTAGAAGTGCCGCTTCACTCGGCATGAGCCCGGCCTACAACTTCTCAAGGCCATACATCCCGGACGAGCTTGCATCAAAGCTAGCTGGAGATGAGATTAAGAAGTATGAAGTCGAGCCAGAATGGTTCGTCCACGGCAAGAGCTGTCCCATAAAGTGCGCCCGCTACGTTGAGGTGGAATACAAGGGCAGAAAAATCCGCGTCAAGCCCGAATACGAGAGCATAGCAATGCTCGGTGCCGCAACGGGCGTCTTCAACTTTCCAGCGGTTGCGTACTTCAACTGGCTCGTCAACAACCTCGGACTTGACAGTATAGCGACAGGTAACACGATAGCGTGGCTCTTCGAGATGGTGGAGCGCGGTCTCATCGGCGAGGATGAGATAGGCTTCCCAGTTAAGGGCTTCGGCGACGAGGAGGCAGAGGAGATGCTCATCAGGCTGATGGCCGAGAAAAAGGGCTTCGGGGCAATTTTGGCAGACGGCGTTAAGAGGGCCTGTGAGAGGCTTGGCAGAGGATGTAAATTCGCGGTTCACGTCAAGGGAATGGAGGCACCGGCCTGGGACCCGCGCGGGAGGAGAACGTACGCTTTGAGCTACGCAACGGCGGACGTTGGTGCTTCCCATCTCCGAGGCTGGCCTAGACCCCACCAGTTGCCAAACCAGGGACCGGCCAAAGAACTCGTGCCTTCACTTATCGAAGGCAGGGACGAGAGTTACATCACCGATATGCTCGGAACGTGTAAGTTCGTGCCCTACAAGATGGAAGACCTCGCGAGGCTATACTCCCTCGTTACGGGCGAGGAATGGACGGTTGAGGAGTTGAGGAGAAGAACATGGGGCGTCGAGAGCATCGCGCGCATACATAACGCCCTCGACTGGGTTACGCCACCTCTTGACGACACGATTCCGCCGCGCTGGTGGGAGCCGGAGCCGGACGATCCGGCGGAGGGCAACGCGGCATTCATAGACTACAACGACTTCCTCGAGGCAAGAAGGGAGTTCTACAGGCTAAGGGGCTGGGACGAAGAGCTTGGCGTCCCTCTGCCAGAAACGATGGAGAAGCTCGGCCTCCCCGAGTTCAGGGGAGATGCCGAGAGGGCTTTGGAGGTCGTTAGAAAGAGGATGGAGGCTTAGCCCCCTTAAATTCATTTATTGAAACGTTGTTCAGGCCGGCTATCGGATTCCTCGATGTTACGAGAACCGCGCCTTTCTCCGAGAGTTCCTCCACGAGGATTCTAACGAGCTCCTCGCCGGAGTCGTCTATCCCTATCGCAGGGTCATCGAGCACCGTCAGTTCTCTACCGAGGGAATAGGCAACGAGGAGCTGGACCTTCCTCTTCTGTCCCTGAGAGAGCTCTCCCAGTTTTCTACCGTACAGAGACTCCAACTCAAAGAGCTTCATCCCCTCCTTTATTCTCTGGGCATCGGGTCTCTCGCCGTATATATCGAACACTAGCTTAGCGTACTCCCCGACTCTGAGATACGGGGGAAGTTCAACCGTCTCCGGCAGGTAGAAGATGTTCCTCATGACGCGGGTTCCCCGCCTTGGTGGTTTCCCGAGCACCAGTACCTCCCCCGATAGGGGTTTGATGAGCCCAACGACGGTTTTGAGGAGGGTGGTCTTTCCCGTGCCGTTGGGTCCGTAAACCACGACGTGCTCACCCCTCCCGAGCTCGAGGGACAGCTCGAGGAGGGGAAACTCGTAGCCACAGGCGAGGTTCCTGAGCACTAGAATGGCGCTATCCAAGTTTAATCCCCCCCAATCCGGCTATATCCGCTGGGATTGTAAGGAAGTGTAGGAGGAAGGGGATTGCCACCAGACCGTAGCCGGGAAGCAGGATGAGTCCAACGGTTCCGAGTACAATCCCAGGCAGGATGGAGGAAAGAAAAAGGGTTTCCCTAGATGCGTTGCCTACAACCTCAATCGTCAGGAAGGTCCCTTTTCTCAGGATAAAGCCGTTTGGGGGAAGCAGGACAACGTGGAGGAACTCGTGGAGGGCAACGCTGACGGGAACGGCCAGGCCAAAGAGAACGAGTTTGAGCGCCTTTGAGGGACACAGGACAACGAATGGGAGCGCGAAGAAAAAGGGTAGCCAGAGGAACCGGGTTGAAAGGGCCTCGATTAAAACCCCAAGCTTCCTCATGCACCATACCTCCAGACGTCAAGGTCGTAGAGGAGTACCGAAAGCAGAAAAGATGCCCCGAGAACGTACCACAGGGGAAGCCTTGGAAGGAGGAAATGGAGGGCCACCATGTAGCCCATGAACGAGTACCCGGACCACTTGGAGTCCCCTCCGGTGGGGAGTGCGGTGTTGAAGAACGCCCCGGCAATCGCGAGTTTCATGGCGTTTTCCGGGGAGACGACGAAGTGCTTGAGCGATACCATGAAAAACGCGACCGGTAGTTCTAGAGCGAGCGCGAGAACAAAGGCCGTTGATCTCCTTCCCAGGGGCGTTCCAAGGAGCGCTCTAGTGCTTCCCAGGTGGAGCTCAGCCTCCCGAAGGCCAAAGGCTGTGAAGTAGGGAACCGATATAAAGACCAGGGCAAAGATGGAAAAGAGCAGAAAGGTCAGTGGGCTGAAGTCCGGGTTTCTGAAGCCAATGTAATCCGCTATTACGAACCCCATGGGGCCATTGTAGAGACCCTCAAAGACGAGTACCGGCAACACGGAGAGCATGGCGTACCTGGGGCTAATTTGGAACCCCCTGAGGACAACGCGAAGGGAGAAGAACCTTCCCAGGGCACCAAAGGCCCAGAGGGCGTAGGGACCAGTCAGGGCAACAAGGGACGAGACCCTAAGGGCGGAACATTGAATCAAGGGGAACACGAAGGCCAGAGGGGCAAAGAATAGGGCAAAGACCGAGTTGAAAAAGAGTAGTGTGGAAACGAAGGTTGAGAGAACGCCCAGAAGCCCCGTGGAGATACCGCCACGAAGGAGGATGGGGAGCAGGGGGAGTAGGAGGGCTAACGCGCTCAGAACGGCAAGCTTCTCCCTCACAGAGGGAAGTCCAAGCAGAAACTCATCCACCTTCAGAACGTCCCGGGCGTCAACAATCGGCAGGAAGACCCAGGTGATTCCAAGGACCAACAGTAAGGGGTAAGGGGAGGGTTCATTTATTCCGGGCAATCGGAGAGAAATCGCCAGCGTCACAGGAAATAGGGCGAGGTAGAAACCGTTCGTAGTGAGCCCTTTAAAATAGGAAAAGAGCAAGATAATCACCTCACAAAAAGGCCAGGAGACGTGCCACAAGGGCCGCACAGACACACTTAATCTTGAATAGAGTCCACGAGAGTCTCACGTCAATTCCGCACTCCTTGACAGGATTCGGCGAACATACGACCTTCTTACAGTAACCACAAGCGCCACCGTAGAGCAATAGAACTGTCAGCGATATAACGACTATGGCAACGAGGGGACCGGCGTAGTAATAGGTTGGGTTGCCGCTTCTCTGGGAGAGTAGCCGACCAGCGTGGGCCACCAAGAGACCAACAAAACCACCGAAAACGAGTGCAGGTACGAGGTTCACCTGGTAACCGCCGTCGAGATGCTTGACCCACGGAAGACTAACGCCGTTCATGGAGAGGTACGCGCTCAGGGCGCTGAAGGCCGCGAACCACAGCAGGGCAGTAAACAGGTAGTAGGCATATCTCTTCACTTCCACAACGTCACCTCCACAAAAGCTTTGCAATGATGTTGGGACTTAGAAATATATAAATTTTTCTTTTGGTGAGTATAACTAAGTTTTTGAAGTTTGTTTCATTGCATTTAAATTAAAAACATAGAAGCGGCAAATCTTTATTTAAAGTATTAAACTCATTGCTCGGCATGGTGAAACGTCAGCGTCCCGTTGCAGTAGTGGAATAACCCTCGTACAGGCCAAAGGTCGCACAGCCGTTTTATCAATCCTACCCCAGCCGGGAATAACAGGACATAGACAACTCGGGTCATTCATCTGGAAGGGCCTGCTCCAAGCAACTT
>NZ_WAKV01000033.1 GCF_015523185.1 Thermococcus sp. | reverse complement strand
CCGCTCGAAGGCCCTCCTTGAGCTCTCAAAGGCTTTAATAGCACTCGGCAGTTATGAAAGTGCCTTTTCGGCTGTCCGCGAGATGAACTCTCAGGAGTGGGCAAAGCAGGCCTTCAAGGAGCTTGCGTTTCGCCTCAGCGAGCTCGGTGTTATCGAGAGGTACGCAGATTCATTCATAGCCCTCGCCGAGGAACTATCGAAAAAGTTTGGGGAGGGTTTCATCCCCGAGCTTTCCACGGCATTGGCACTCGCTGGGAGGGGCGAGCTCGCCGTCGGGATGCTCAGGAGGGTCGGTGACATGAATCTTTTCGAGCGGGTCGCTTTGGACGTCCTTGACAAGAACCCCTCGTCCCTCGGGGTGTTCTTGGGTGCCCTTTCCGAGGATGAAGCCAGAGCTGTCGGAAAAGCTCTGATGAACCGCATCCTGGAAGAACTAGGACCTGGAAAGAAAGAAATAGTTAACACCATAGCCCGCTTCGCTCGTTCCGAGGAGGTCTGGGCCAAGGTTGCCCGCTTTTACACGCTCGTCGGCGATATTGAATCCGCGAGGAAAATAGGCCTCGTTCTTCAAAATCAGAGGCTCCGCTCGATAGTTATGGCCGACGTTGCCCATCACTACCTCAAGCAAGGTGACGTTGAGAGGGCCGTTGACACCGCCCTCGAAGTCAGGGACAGGCGCTTTGCTTCGATACTCATGTCGGAAATCCTCATAAAGGCCCTCCAAGAAGAGTTAAAAGGGGTTAGCAATGGAAAGGTTAAGGTCGCTAATAGGAAAGCGGGAGAACAGGCTTGACTTCATCAGGGACATGGTTTCCCTTCTTCTCTCCCGGGAGGACGTGTATTCCAACGAGGCCCTGTTTAGGGATGCCGTCGAGGAGGTTTACTCCCTTCTAAAGGTCGAACTCCGCTCCGGCAACTTCGAGGTTCTCGATGCCTACGAAACGGCGGTAGTTTTAAGGGCCGTTGTGTTCAAAGAAAACCTTGACGTTAGGGCTCTATTGATGAGGCTTCTCGACCAGCTGGGGTGATGAAAATGCTCTATGAGATTTCCATCGAGACCCGGGAGCGCTGTCAGGTTGTGGACATAACCGAGGAAGTTCAAAAAATGGTCTACCGCTCAAAGGTGAAGCACGGTATAGCGGTCGTCTTCACCCACCACACGACTACTGGTCTCTTCATAAACGAGTACGAACCGGGCCTAATCGAGGACATAAAGGCCAAAATGGCCGAGCTCGTGCCGAGAGGGGCCGGCTACTCCCACGACAGGATTGACAACAACGCCCACGCCCACATAAAGGCGAGCATCTTCCTAAATCCAGAGGTTGTGGTCCCGATAGACCAGGCCGAGCTCCATCTGGGAACGTGGCAGAGGATTCTATTCGTTGAGCTTGACGGCCCGAGGCACAGGAAGGTTTACGTCATGATTTGCCCCTGTCCCGAGATGCCTGAGGAGTGATTAGACGTACATCGCCATGTGGGCAATCCTTTCGAGGAGCTCGTTGAAGCCCTCATAGGTTACGAGAGACAGGGCGAGTGGCTCCTGTTCAAGCCTTTTCTTTATGATTTCCCTCAGTTCTTCCACCCGTTCCCTTGGAACAAGGTCAATCTTGTTGATAACAACTATTATCGGCTTTTCGTAGCGCATTTTGAGCATGTGATGGAGCTTCTCCATGCCCCGGTGAAGGCCGACGGTGGCGTCGACCATGTGGATAATTATGTCGGCTGAGATTATCTCCTTTATCAGCTCCCTGAACTTCTCCTCGCTAAGGACCTTTCCCCTCAGCTCGTACCTTGGGTCGAATAGGCCGGCCGTGTCTATCAGGACGAACTCGTCGGCCCCACCGAAGGGGTTCTTCATCCCCTTGGGTATCTTGAGCTTTCCAAAGTGCTTTTTCACCAGTCCCTTTGTTGTCCCCGGCAAATCCTCAACCTCGCTTACATTTCCGCCAACGAGCGCGTTCATGAGGGTTGATTTGCCAACGTTTTCGGCACCGATTATCGCAACCTTTATCATCCCCTCACCCCCAAACTGAACTCAGTGGAGGGATTTAAAGGTGATTGGTATGAAGCGCGTAAAGCTCGGCCATCACTATTACTACTCCCTAACTCCCGATGAGCTGAAAACCGGTGGGTTTCGGGGTAAGAACGTCGTCATCGAGGGAATCGTTGAGGACAAACCCCTCGTCGAGTTCCTTCCCATGGAACTGCCGAGCTGGAGGACAACGTTTAGGATACACGGCATCAGGATTGACTTTGCGGGAAGCCCCTGCATAGGAAAGGGCGACAGGGTTAAGGTCTACGGACGCTTCCTCGGCGATGCGATAATTGCAACGGCCGTTGAAACCGATAAGGCAATCTTCACGACGGAGGAGTGAGGATGCTCGACCTTCTAATCGAGCTAGGCAACCTGAAGAGGCTCCCTAGAACCGGCTGGCTCCTCCGGGGAGTTTCAAATCCGGAAAGCATAGCCGACCACAGCTATCGCGTCGCTTTGATAACACTCTTCCTGGCGGACGAGCTTAAAGAGAAGGGTGTTGAGATAGACGTCGAGAAGGCCATCAAAATAGCGCTCCTACACGATGTGGGTGAAGCAAGGATAACGGACGTGCCGAAGACGGCTCAGTACTACCTCAATAAGGGTAAGGCCGAGAAGAAAGCCGTCATGGAGCTCCTGCTCTCGTCTCCAAAGCCGAGGGAATACTTCAAGCTCTGGCGCGAGTACGAGGAAGAGTCCAGTCTGGAAGGTCGGCTCGTAAAGTTCGCGGACAGGCTAGAGATGCTGATTCAAGCTTATGAGTATGAGAAGACAGGCTTTCGGAACCTCGAAGAGTTTTGGGGAACCTTGGAGGAGCTCCGGAAGAGTGAGTTCTACGTGCATTTCAAAGGGCTGGTGGATGGGATAGAGGAACTAAGAAAACAGAATCATTTACGTTAACGCCTTTGTTTGCTCAAAATGTTTAAATACCCGTTTCTGTCCCTTATACTGGTGGTTTTGATGAGGAATGCGGGTTTCCTCTTACTCGCGGTTCTTCTGCTCTCTGTCGTCACAGCTGGATGTATCGGCGGTTCTTCCCCGGCGTCCTCAAGTGGAACAACGACAAGTCAGAGCAAGGCACTCAAAGAGGAAACGCTGATAATCTTCCACGCCGGCTCTCTCAGCGTCCCGCTCCAGCAACTTGAGACGGAATTCGCCAAATACGCCGAGGAAAACCTCGGTGTCAAAGTGAAGTTCCAAGACGAGGCGAGCGGAAGCGTTATGGCTGTTAGAAAGGTCACCGACCTCCACAAACCGGCGGACATAGTGGCAACGGCCGATTATACTCTAATCCCCCAGATGCTTGTTCCGAATTACACTGATTTCTACGTTCTCTTCGCGACCAACCAGATTGTTATTGCCTTCACGAACAAGAGCAGGTACGCCAACGAGATTAACTCAACCAACTGGTACGAAATCCTCGCCAAGCCCGGTGTCCGCTTCGGCTTCAGCAACCCTAACGACGACCCTTGTGGCTACCGCTCTGTGATGGTCATGAAGCTGGCAGACCTCTATTACGGCAAGCCGGTATTCGAGACCCTCGTTGAGAAGAACACCAACATCTACGCCAACGGAACCCACATATATGCCCCCAAGGAAATCCAGCTCAGGAGTGATAAGGTTGTTATAAGGCCGAAGGAGACAGACTTAGTCGGCCTCGTCGAAAGCGGTGCCATAGACTACTTCTTCATATACAAGAGCGTCGCCGAGCAGCATCACCTTCGCTACATAACGCTCCCGGCTCAGATTAATCTCGCTGACTTCAAGCTCGCCGACTACTATTCCCAAGTCGAGATTACCCTCGGCTCAACAGGGAAAACCATCAGGGCCAAGCCCATCGTCTACGGCGTGACCGTCCTAAAGAACGCCCCACACAGACAGCTGGCCATGGAGTTCCTCAAGTTCTGGCTTGGAAAAAAGGGCAGGGAGGTTTTCAGGCAGAACTACCAGGACTTCCTCAACCCGCCCATAGCGTTCGGAAACGTCCCGCCAATAATTCAGGATGAGGTCAAGGTCGAGAAAAGCTAAAAATCTTTCACATTTTCTTTTTATGGTGGTGGCATGGAGTCCGTCAAACTGAGGAAGCTGACTTTCTTGCTGTTCTTCACACTCATTCCCTTCTCCTGTCTGAGCCACTGGCCTTTGATAACGGGCCGGCTAGCGAGGATTATGCACTGGACCGGCTTTGTGATTCTTTCAATAACGGCGCCTTTGGCCATTTACGTCCACTCACTCTTCCCCAAGAGGCACGACGAGCCAGGGGACTTTGAGAAACTTATAAGCGAAGGCCCTTACCGCTACGTTAGGCACCCTTTCTACTCCGCCTTCATTGTTATGGGCTTTGGAATTGGCCTCTTCTGCGTTAGCGTTCCCGGTTTAATTGCATACACCTTACTGCTCCCGCTGTGGGGGAAGCTCGCTGAGGTGGAGGAGAAGGAGCTCCTTGAGTACTGGGGGGAGGAATACAGGCGGTTTATGGAGACAAGGGGCAGGTTCTTCCCGAAGTTAAACAAAAGTATTCAACAGACTGATAGAAAAAACGAAAACCTTTAAATTTCTTCCCCAATCTCCGTAGGGGAACCATGAGGCGCGACTACACACTATACTTCTTCGCCGCACTCGGTAGCTTCATGATAGTCTACATACTCCTCCCTCTGGGGATGATATACGCCAAACAGGCCGGTGATTTCGGGGCGTTCCTGAAAACCATCCACGACCCCGTTGTGCTCTCGGCTGTTAAGCGCTCCCTTCTCACGGCAACGGCGACGGCGTTGATAGCACTTCTCTTCGGTGTTCCCCTCGGTTATGTATTGGCCAGAAAGGACTTCCCCGGGAAGAGCTTTGTCCAAGCCATTGTTGACGTCCCGATAGTCATTCCTCACTCCGTCGTTGGGATAATGCTCCTCGTAACGTATTCCACCTACATTCTCGACAACTATCTCGGGATAATCTCTGCAATGCTCTTCGTCTCCGCGTCCTTTACAATAAACTCTGCCAAAGACGGTTTTCTTGCAGTTGATGAGAAGCTTGAGGCCGTTGCAAGAACCCTAGGCGCTTCCCAGCTCAGGACGTTCTTCACGGTCTCCCTTCCGATAGCTTTTCCTTCGATAGCGAGCGGGGCAATAATGACATGGGCGAGGGCCATAAGCGAGGTTGGAGCGGTTCTGATAGTTGCTTACTACCCGATGACGGCTCAGGTTCTAATACTTGAGTACTTCAACAACTATGG
>NZ_WAKV01000032.1 GCF_015523185.1 Thermococcus sp. | reverse complement strand
TTGTCAACGACGAGAAAGACCTCCTGAACGGAACCGTCGCTCTTGGCGACGAGCTTTAAGCCGGTTTGAGTTTCCCGCGTTACCTTAATCTCGAAGCCCCTCGAATCGCTCGCGTAAATCCTTCCCGGGATTACCTTTTTAACCCCGGGAAGCTGGGCTATCTCCTCAAGCGGTTTTTCAAGTCCCTTAAGGAAGTGATGTTCCCTCTTGACGCCTTTTCGAAAGTGCCTGGGCATGAAGAAAAGTTGGAGGGAGAGTTTAAAAGTTAAGCCCTCTTCCTAACTTTAACGGCGACGCCCTTTTTGGCTTTAACCATTTCTTCACCGCTCAGAACGGCCTTTCCAACGCCGACGACCTTCTCATCCCTCACTACACCAACTATGTCGTCCGGCCTAATTCTTTCATCGGCCTCGTTGACACCGACAGCAAAGACGTCACCGCGAAGGTCAAAGTCAATCTTCACCCAGTAGGCTTTGAGGGCGTCGTATATCCTCTGCATGCCGAAGGGCGTAACGCTTATGAGTCCATCCTTGAAGGTTCCAGTCTGCTGATTCTCCACAAAGAGGCGTAGCATCTTAGAACCCTTAACATGACCATTGCCGGGAAGAACTGCTTCTCCTGCTCCCTCACCAAAGTAGAAGTCAAAAACCTTCCTAATGTTTTCAAAGTAGCGATAGGTTCTGTCCTCCTTGGTGCCTCCAAGCTCGAACTCCTTGAGAGTTTCGGTGAGCGATTTTAGGCTCTCCTTGCTCGTTGTGCCGTTCCTCACATCCGTGAAGGTTATCTCCCTTCCGCTTAACTCGCCTGCAAGCTTCGCTATCTCAATGTAGGCCTCGTCAAGGTGCGCTATTATCGGAACGTCCTTCGGATACTTCTCGAGGGTTTTTGCCAGAAGTTCCGCCGCAGGCTTTATTTCCTCCTCGCTCCAGTGGCCAGTAACTACTATGTCGTACTTAGCTAACCACTCCCACTCGCGCGGAACAACTCCGAAGGGGGATGTGAGGATTAACTCGTGGACTCTGCTTATCCCTGAGCCGATGGCCTCCTTTACCGCCCTCCGATAGAGAGTGTGGGAGCGGGAGAAGGAGTAGGGCTTCTTGGCTGAGCATGGAAGGAGGAGAAGCAACTCGGTGTTCTTCGGTGGAGTAAAGCGCTCGATAACGCGCTCGTGCCATCTCTTAACCTCGGGCCTTCTTATCGAGGCGTCGCTTATGAAGTAGAGGGTCTCCCTCTGAATTGGCGTGTACTTCTCGAGGTAATTGGAATGCTCAATGTCAGCTATGCGAAGTATTCCGGCGTGGTATTGAGTGTAGAACAGATTTTCAACAAGGTAGCGGAGCTTTCCTTCTTCGAGAGCCTTCCTAACGAGTAAAATTGTTTCCCTTGCGAAGTCCAGTGAGTTCGGCTCTTTGCCCCAGAGGAAGGGGCTGTACTGGGTGAAGCCCTTGCCCTCAAAGTCGTAGAGCTTCAGCGAGCGCGTATCAAAGGCATCAACGCCGAGGTAAACGGCCAGAGGGTAGAAGAAGGGCTCCAAATCGGCTATTATCATGACGTTGGGAAACCTCTCGCGGAGCTCGCGGAGGATTCTCACGAAATAGCGGTACTCCTTGATTAGAATCTTCGAGTTACCGAGGTAAACGGTCTCGAAGTTATGCCTTTCAATTATCTTAAAGAACTCCCCCAGGTACTCGGTTTTTTTCAAAGCCGGCAGGTAGAAGGCGTTGAAGCCCTCGTAGTCAACGCTCCAGAGCCTTCCGATGGCCTTCTCAATGACCTCACTTGGGGTGTAAAAGCCGAGCGGTATAGCAGGAGCCAAATTGAAGTCGTAGTCGCCCGGTTTCTCAGGGTGGAAGAAGGAGTTGAAGGGCGAAAGCGTGAAGTCTATCCCCGCCAAAGCGGGGGTTCTGAAGGAGTAATCTCCCAGGCGAACTAACCCAAGTCTTCCGGGACCTTCGTGTTTGAGCACTTCCATGGGCATCACACGAGGTTGTAGCGCTGGAGGAGTAGTAGCTCATCGAGGGTGAGCTTCTCCCCCCTCTTGAACTTCTCAAGGGCCTCAACGGCTCTCTCGAAGCTCGCATCCTTCTTGGCGCGCATCTTGGCAACGAGGCGGTAAGCTATCAGCTCCTTGTGCTTCTCGTCGTACTCCCTAATCTTTCTCTCGATTTCCCTAAGCTCTCTCCTCACTTCCCTAACCTTTTCGCGGAGCTCGACGACCTTCTGGTGGTACTCGTCGGCCTCCTTCTTGACCTCATCTGCTTTGTTGAAGGCCTGAATCATCTGCTCGTGGTACTGCTGGCTCTGGTTCGCTAACTTCTGTATCTCAAGGCTTATCGCCTTCCTGGCCTTCTTGAGCTGGTCAACCTTCTTCCTCGTCTCCACGAGCTTCTTGTGGAACCTGTCCGCCTGCTGGATTATCTCAAGTTCTGTCGCTAAAACCTGTATCTGGTCAACTATCTGCTTCTCCCTCTCGGGGGTGATGTTTGGATTTGTCTGGAGCTCCCATTCGAGCTTCTCAATCCTCTCCTGTATCTTCTCGGGAGACATTTTGAGCCTTCTGAGCTGGTTGTATTCGTCCCTCTTGGTCCTGTACTCGAGTATCTCCTGATAGAGGAGGTCGAGCTTCGCATTTATCTCCTCGCGGTTCTTCTTGAGCTCCTTTATCTTCTGGTTGATTTCATCGCGCTTGGCCTTGTACTCCCTCCCCTTCTGACGGAGCTGTTTAACTTCCTTGTTTTTCTCGTCCCTCTTTTGAATCCAGATTTGGAGCTCCTTTTCGAGCTCATCAAGTTTGGCCCTAACCTCGTTTCTCTCCTTCTCAAGGGCCTCCAATTCTCTCTTGATTCTCTTAATTTCCTCTGGGTCTACTTTAACCGTTGGCATCTCTCTAACCCCTCTCCCATTTTTAGAACAGCTCTGTTTACTCCAAACATCTGGACTGAAAAAGGAGAAAGCAAATAAAAACTTTTTGGCCAAAATCAAAAGGAAGTAAAATTGAAAACAAATCACTTCGAGTTTTCAGCCTTCTGGGGATAAGGCATGAACTCCACTGTTCCCCTCTGTCTCATTGGCTGTTTGTAGAGCTCCATGAGGGCGTAAACTTCCCCGGGAACATCTGTACTCACGTGAAGTCCGAGCTCCTTAGCGTGCTCGTAGGTAATCGGGTAGTCGTGTGTCCACCTACCCTCGGTGAGTATCTGGGCAAGCTCCCTTGCCTTCTCCTCCCCATAGCGGTCTTTGAGAAGGCTGTAAACGAAGTCCCTCACCTGCTTGATGGCCTTTTCGGCGACATCAGCAAGGATTAGCGTCTGGTCGTCCACTTTTTCAACACCCTTCTTCTCCACTGCCCTCACTATGCTCGGTCCCGGGTACTGTCCCAGCTGTGGGTCAACCGGGCCGAGAACGGCATGTGGGTCCATTATTATCTTGTCCGCCGCCAGGGCTATAAGCGTTCCACCGCTCATTGCGTAGTGGGGGACGATGACCCTCGTCTCGGCAGGGTGGTCCTTGAGGGCCTTTGCTATCTGAGTGGCGGCAAGTACAAGTCCACCGGGCGTGTGGATTATCAGGTCAATGGGCTTGTCTTTTGGTGCCATTCTGATGGCCCTGAGTATCTCCTCGCTGTCCTCCATGCTTATGAAACGATAGAAGGGAATCCCGAAGAGGCCTATGCTCTCCTGTCTGTGAATCATTGTTATCACCGTTGAGCCCCTCTTCCTTGAGAGTTGCTGGAGAATTCTTGTTCTGGCCATCTGGAGGCTTTTGTACTGCATTTGGGGCCAGAGGAGCAGATAGAGGAAGAACAGCCACCATAGCAGGGAGCCAAAGAACCCGCTCACAGCGCTCGAAGCGTCGGCCATGCCATCACCTAATAAAGAAGAGAGGAAGAGTATTTATAGACTTTGGTTACTTCACGACCTGCGTTCCGGTCTTACCTTCAAGGGCTTCAACGGCTTTGTCCAGTGAAGCTATGATTCCCCTCTCACCACCCCACTCAACGAACCTTATAACCGCCAGAACCTTGGGCCCCATGCTACCCTTCTTGAAGTGTCCCTCGTTGTAGTATTGCTTAAGCTCTTCAACGGTTATCTTTTCGAGCCAGCGCTCGTTTTCCTTTCCATAGTTTATGGCTGCACCGTTTACATCGGTCAGAATCATGAAGATGTCCGCGTTCACTTCTTCGGCAAGCTTTTCACCGGCCAAATCCTTGTCTATGACGGCCTCGACACCTTTGAGCTGACCGTCCTCCTCTATCACAGGAACTCCACCGCCGCCGCTGGCTATAACGATGAAACCCTCCTTAACAAGATTAACTATCACCGGTGCCTCGACGTGGCCCTTAGGGTCTGGACTCGGAACAACGCGCCTCCAGCCCCTCCCCGAGTCTTCCACAACAACCCAGCCCTTCTCCCTCGCGAGTCTCTTTGCCGTTTCCTCATCATAGAAGGGTCCAACAGGCTTGCTCGGGTTCTGAAAGGCTGGGTCGTTCTTATCAACTATCGTCTGGGTAACTATGGTCACAACAGGCCTATCTATTCCCCTTGCGTGGAGCTCGTTGATAAGGGCTTGCTGAATCATGTAGCCAATCTGTCCCTGAGTCATTGCTCCAGCCACGTCCATCGGCTGGGCAGGGATGCCATAAACCTGCTGGCCCGCATCCATCTGAAGGAGTAAGGCTCCCACCTGCGGACCGTTACCGTGAGTTATGACAACCTCATAACCCCTCTCAACTATATCGGCTATCTGCTTAGCAGTCTTTCTCACGTTCTCCATCTGCTCCTCGTAGGTTCCCTTTTGACTGCGCTGGAGGATTGCGTTACCGCCAAGGGCTATGACTACTCTCTTCATGAGCATCACCCCGGGATGGATAAGTCTGAACCTGAGAATAAAAACGTTCGTTAGGTGCCAACGATGTTCATTTGAAAAAGGTTCGGTAGGCGGGAAACTTAATTGGAAAACGTAAAGAAGAGATGCCCAAAAACTTTCCTTCACAAATACCACTCCGAAAAGCTTCCGAGGTTGAGCCGTTCGAGAGTCCTCATGACGCCGAGGGCTATGCCATCAACTTCTATTCCCCCGGGGGGCTTGTAGGCATCACCGACGATGTAGATATCCTGAACCGAAAAGCCTTCAACGGTCTGTCCGCTCGCCACCCTGTTTACCGGGTTCCCGTCAAGATAGGACTGGATTAAGAGTATTTCGCCCTCCTCGTCGAGGTTTGGAAAGATTCTATAGATGTCTTCAATTCCCTTCCTCCGTTCGGCCTTAACGTTCTTTGATTGGAGCGCGTGGTGGAGCATTATTAGAGTGTAGCCGTCTTTGGCCAGCTCGGGAGAAACGCTGGTGGGCTCGTTGTAGCCGTTTATCCTCTCGGTGTCGAGGGTGAAGACAACGGTGTTACCTATCCTCGGCCCTCCTTTCAGGGCGACGTTGTATTTTATACCCTCGCTCGGCCTTAGTGAGTCAACTTTCTTCAGGTATTCGCGGTCAAAGTTGTCCCTGCCAATCAGCTCGACGGTCTCCCTGATGCCGATGTTGGAAATCAGGACGTCGAACGGAAACTCCTCGCCGTCAGCAGTTATGACTTTCTTGGAATCAAGGTCAATTTTAACGGCTTTTTTTCGGGTTAGTATTTTACCCCCGCTCCCCTCTACGATTCGGGCGAGTTCACCGGTGATTGCACTGCAACCGCCCTTAACGAGGCCCGGCCCGCCCCACTTCAGAGCGGCCTTAATTTCTCTCGCCAGCTCCCCTGCGGGAACGTCCAAAACGCTGTCGGCCCAGCCGAGGAAGCTTTTAATGAAGAGGTCAACGAACTCGTTGTCGCCAATCCTCTCCCTTATCCACTCACGCCCGCTCATCTC
>NZ_WAKV01000031.1 GCF_015523185.1 Thermococcus sp. | reverse complement strand
GGAGGGTTTCAAGCTCTATTCTGGCCGGTGGAAGGCCGTAGCGCTTTGGCCCAAGGGCAACGCCCGGGTCGATGAGGATTTTTAGGCCGGAAGCCTCGACAAAGGTCGCTAAACTTCTAACTCCCAAACTCTCGCTCGCGAGAGGAACGATATGCATTTTATCACCGAGGTACGTTTGAGCTAAACCTTAATAAGCCCTGCCCGTTAGTGATGGTTGGCCGATGATGAGTGTCATCCCTCCTGATGTCGAGATGATGACATTATCCCCACCTGAGGTGGTTCAATGCTGGGCTTTTTGAAAAAAAAGAAAAAGTATGATCCCTTTGTTTACCTCAGTGAACCCACATTTCTCTACCACACCCAGACCGAGAGGGTTATTCTAGAAATCATCGAGGAGAAGCTCGGCTCCAACAACGTGCTCGTGCCCTCTAAATACGGAATGAGGGACACAAGTGACAGGATTAAAGAGGCTCAATACTTCGTTGCCGTCGCTCCTCTTGGCAAGTTCACCTCTCTCGTTGGGAGGGAAGTTAAGCTCGCTCAGGAGCTTGGAGTTGAAATTTTCACTCTTCTCATAGCGAGAAAAGACTATGAGCTCGTTTATCTGTGGGTAAAAGGCATTCCAGAGGAAGTTGAGTGGCTTTCCCCTGAGGAGACTCTTGAGTTCACAAAAACTTTCCTTAATAGTGAGTTTATGGACTATCTCAAGAAAGGTCTTTTCTTTGGCTCAAGAAAAAGAGAATGGTAATCAGGAACTCATTTTAGTTCGTATGTATTCATCTATAGCCTTGGCAGCTCTCTTCCCATCGCCCATGGCTAGAATAACTGTCGCCTCGCCCCTTATTGCGTCACCACCGGCGAAGACTCCAGGAATGCTCGTCATCAAGTTCTCATCTACAACCAGGGTTCCGTCGGGATTAGTTTTCAACCCAGTTCCATCGCTTATTATTTTGTTCGGCTCAAGGCCAATAGCAATGATAACAGTATCCGCCTCTACAGTCACGTATTCGCCTGTTGGCCTTATTTTTCTCTTGCCCTTGTGGTCTTTTTCCTCCAAAGGTTCCATCTTCTCGAACCTCACGGCTTTTACCTTGCCATTTTCCCCAAGGAATTTCACTGGCTGGACAAAATACATGAATTTAACGCCCTCTTCCTTTGCATGGACAACTTCCTCCTCGCGAGCGCTCACATCTTCTTCACCACGGCGGTAGGCTATAATTACCTCGGCCCCAAGTCTAAGGGCTGAGCGGGCAGCGTCCATGGCCGTGTTGCCAGCCCCGATAACCACAACACGCTTTCCTATCGCTATTGGTGTATCATAATTCGGGAACGCATAGGCTTTCATGAGGTTTATTCTTGTTAAGAACTCGTTGGCACTGTATATCCTATCAAGTAAGATACCAGGTATGTTGAGAAGCTTAGGTGTTCCAGCCCCCGTTCCAATGAAGACTGCATCGTATTCCTCGAGCAGTTCCTCAATCGTTACAGTCTTTCCAACAACATGGTCGGTCAGAATTCTCACACCAAGGCGATTTAATTTGGCAAGTTCATGGTCCAAAATCTCCTTAGGAAGTCTGAATTCGGGTATTCCATATATAAGAACTCCCCCGGGCTTATGAAGTGCTTCGTAGATTGTAACCGAGTATCCCATTTTTGCGAGTTCGCCGGCACATGTTAAACCAGCTGGACCAGCTCCGACAACGGCCACATTTCCTAACGCTCCGCTACATTTCTCCTCAAACTCACAAAGGAGTTCTTCTTCTATTCCGTGTTTTCTAGCATAGTCAGCAACAAATCTTTCAAGCTTTCCAATGTTTACTGCCTGTCCAACCTTCCCAACAACACACGCTCCCTCACACTGATCCTCCTGAGGACAAACCCTTCCAGTTATGGCGGGTAGGGTGTTGTCGTTCCATATTATCCTCAAAGCGCTCTCAATGTCTCCCTCTTTTATCTTCGCAATAAATCCAGGAATGTTTATATGAACGGGACAACCCTTTATACAAGGTGCGTAGTTTTCAGGACACTGAAGGCATCTTTCGGCCTCCTTAACGGCTAGCTCGAATGTATAACCCAAATTAACCTCTCCAAAATCTTTGGTTCTTTCCTCAACGGGCCTTTCAGGAGTAGAAACACGTTCTTTGATAAGTTTTGGCATTTAAATCACCCCCTTTGTGCGAAGATACTCCAGATAACGTTCTTTGGCCAGCTTTTCCTGCTCTTTAAAACGCTCTGAATTTCTGCGTATGGCGTCAACCCAGTCTATTTTATGTGCATCAAAAACGGGTCCATCTCTGCAGGCAAACTTTACTTTTCCATCATAGAGAACCCTACAGGAACCGCACATTCCAGTTCCATCTACCATTATCTGCCTGACCGTTGCATAGGTTGGAATCCCATAGGGTTTGGTCAGTTCTGCAAGTTTTGCGAGGGAGCCCAGCTTTCCTCCAGCGAATATAACATCAACTTTGTCTTTTTTGATGAGCTCTGTTACAACGTCAAGATAGTGGCCCTTAATCCCAACGGACCCATCGAGGGTTGTTAAATAGTACTCGTCGGCAACTTCCTTTGCAAGAAAGCGCATTGGATAAACCCTTTCCTTGTCTTCAAAGGTTTGAACTGATATTGTATAGTTTCCCTTCTCTCTCATGGCCTTTAGCGTTGCATAGTTTTCGGCCTGACCACAAACTGCATCAGAAACAAAAGCAACTCTTCCATAGTGCTTTAACTTTATGGGCTTCCCCAAGGGACCCACAAAGCTCCACAACTCATCTCCCGGGTTGTACTCATAATACAACTGTAGGCTGGTCTTTCCGAGTTTTCTAATAAACATCCCAATTTTTCCGTTTTCCGCTTTATAAACTGACATTGGAACCCTTTCTCCTTTTTCGTGAAGAATAAAAACAACAAACTGGCCGGGTTTCCAGGCACTTGCAACATGAGGTGCCTCAACTTCGACAAAATAGTCTATGGGACTCAAATCTTCCTTTGCTGTAATGAGATATCCCACTATGAACACCTCCATTTAAGTCCATATTTTGGCCACCAAAAGTTTTGAACCGAAGGTTTATACGATTTTCTTGAACCAATGGTTTAGAACCCGTTTCATGGCAAAAAAAGAAATCTTTTGCCTTTTTGAGAGGGCAGAGATTTATTAGGTTTTCATACAAAGATAATCTAGGTGACGGGTATGGTGAAAATCCCGAAGAGTCACCCCCGCTATTGGAGCCTCTACTACAGGGAGAAAATCATCGAGGGAATGGAGAAGGGAATGACTGCCAAGGCTGGACTCATAGCCCACGGACGCGGTGAGGCCTTTGACTATCTCATCGGGGAGAAAACCATAGAACCGGCCGAGAGGGCTATGAAAGCGGCTGTTGCGAGGTTTCTACTGGCTAAACACCCCGTTATTTCAGTCAACGGGAACGTCGCGGCTCTCGTTCCAAAGGAGACTATAGAACTGGCCAAAGCGTTGAACGCGAAGCTCGAGATAAACCTCTTCTACCGCACCGAGGAGCGCGTGAAAGCCATAGAGCGGGAACTCAGGAAGTATGATTCAGAAATCGAGATACTCGGAATAAACCCGACCAAAAGGATTCCCGGTTTAGAGCATGAGCGTGGGAAGGTTGATGAAAATGGCATCTGGAAAGCGGACGTTGTTTTAGTCCCCTTGGAGGACGGCGACAGAACAGAGGCTTTGGTTAGAATGGGCAAGTTCGTCGTTACAGTTGACCTGAACCCGCTCTCAAGGAGCGCAAGAATGGCTGACATAACGATAGTTGACAACATCGTTCGCGCTTATCCAAGGATGATTGAACTCGCTAAGGAGATGAGGGACCTCCCCAGGGAAAAGCTCGAAGAAATCGTCGAGTCATACGACAACGCGAAAACTCTGAGCGACGTTTTGATTCACATAAGGGACAGGCTAACAAAGCTCGCAGAGGAGGGTATATGGAGACGGAAGGAGCTTTAAAATTCCTTTTCTGTCTTTTCCACTAGCTTCCTCAGGTTGTTTATAAGCTCGGTCTCACTTGAGGCTTTTGAGACAACCAACGGAACCCTTTCACGCTCCGCGAGCTTGACCGCAAGCTCGTCAAGCCTTTTAACGCCGTGAAGGACTATTACCGCAGGCTTCAGTCCCTGAACGCGCACCGCTATCATAGGGCTTCTTCCAGTTGTTACTTTCGTAAAGACCAGTGCTCTCTCGGTTGTCCAGCCGTAGAGCTTGAGGAACTCCTCACTGCTCATTTCGAGTATTGCTCTTATACTGTCAACGACGGTGTAGCCGTATATCCTCCTGTCGAGGAGATGGGGGTTTGCGACAACTTCACCGCGAACGGCTTCGACAACGTCAGAAATCTTAACCGGAACCGCGAACTCTCTTATGTCTAGTATCGCACTCGTGGGAAGTTCACCCTCAATTGTCTTGCTGAATGCCCGTATGACGTTACCACCGCGCCTTTCGTCAATCTCAAGGAGGGCCTCTACAAATTTCCGGATTGTAGAAGCGCCGGGACTCTTTCTTCTTCCGCCCTCGTAGTCGCTAATGACCGAAGAGGAAACACCAAGGTACTCGGCAAGCTCTGTCTGGCTGATTCCAAATATTTCACGCCACTTCCGCATTGTCTTTCCAGGGTCTGAGGAGAGGGTGATTTCCCCGGCGATTCTCTTGGCGAGGGCTTCCTTTTCCTTCTCCAGCATGTTCGTTACTATCCATAATAGATTATAAGCCTTTCGGCAATTGCTGAAATTGAGTTGGAATATCAGTGAACGATTAACGGATTAAAATGCAAAAATTGGGTTCTAATTTTAAACGCGAAGGCTGGTTAAGTCCTTCTGAGTGTAACTCCTCAGACGATTTTAACTTAGGGTCTTTCATGGGAAACACAACAAACTCGAGCTTAAAATTTACATAAGAAAATCATCTATACCCTGCCAGCGCTTGCAACATGATAATTGTATGGCGCCCGGGCCGGGATTTGAACCCGGGTCACGGGAGTGACAGTCCCGTATGATAGGCCGGGCTACACCACCCGGGCACATGAATAGTGGCCGGCGGCGTTCCCGGTTTCCCGCCCCCTCTCGGAGGGCAGTACACCCGGGAACGCTGGCGGGCTTAACTTCCGGGGTCGAAACGAGACCGGGTGTAACCCCGCCGCTATGACCGCCGTGCCAGTAACACCTTTAGAGATGGCTTTATAAACTTTGCGGTTCTTTAAGAGTCGATGGAGGAGCTACTCGAACTATTGAGAGAAGAGCATAGGGAACCCCTCACTCCAAGTGTTAGGGTTAAGGATTTCCTTAGGAAAATCTCAAGAAAAAACGGAGAAGAAATCGAGATTGACGGCTTTTTACTCCTCAGACAGCCACCCAATGCACCGAAAGACGCTGTTTATTACCTCCTCTCGCCCCTAACCCCAGAGGAAGCAAAGAGGAGCCGGCTGAAAGCGTATCTAGTGCTCAGAATAGACGAGAAAACGCGAGTTAAGGGTAGGCTCTACTCCGGGTCGTACGTTATGGTTAAGGGAGTTCTCGACGCCTATCCCTACGGAAACATGAGACTCCTTCATGTTTTTGAGCTTGAAGAAATTCCCTACGAGACCAGATGGACCAAATACAAAGACTATGCCCTGAGCAGGAACGAGCTTGAGAACCTGATTTCCAGCACAATCTATGCAAACTATGAGCTCCAGAAGGGAATAATCTACGCCCTCCTCAACGCTCCGACGGTGATAGGGGTTGAAAACTGGAGCGAGGGAATTACCTTCTCGGCCTTTAAAGGGGAGAGCAAACGCCCGGTTATCTCCCTCTGGGAGGGTCTGAAGTATATCTACTCCCTCCTACCCAGGGAGCTTAAGCTCAAGAAGGAGAGGTGGGAGGAGTTCGACGACGACTTCCTGGGTATTGACTTCAAGTTCGCTTTTCCAAAGTCCGGGCTGGCCTACTACGTTCCCCCAACGAAGGCCATGCTGAAAAGGGTTAATCCTATTCCAAGGTGGGCGGAGAAACACTTTCTGCTAAAAAAGGCCAGTTTCCTGAGCCCGAGACTTTTTGTGAAACCCGACGACATAATGGCAACCCTTGGCGAAAGTCCTCTCGTGATTATTGATGAAGTGGCCTACGAGAGGAACAGAGAACTTGAGGAGTTAATGCCAAACCTGGTTGCAACGATAATTCTGGCCAAGGGGAAAATAGGAAGCCTCAACCTCGGCGAAATGAAGGAATACAGATATCGTTTTGAAGCCTTTTTGATAAAAAACAGGAACGAGTACGGCGAGCTCTTCGACGCTTTAACGCTCTCGGGGAAGGTGTTCAACGTTGGAACACGCTACAGGCTCGGTGCAAGACTGCTCGGGGCGATGGAAAGGTTTGAGGGAAAGATTGATAGAGGCCTTGTAAACGACCTCCTCGGCCTGTACCAGGAGATAACTGACACGTGGATAAACGAGATGCCTGAAAAGGAGAAGTTAAGGCTCCTCAAGGAATACGAGCGCTACATCGGGGGTTCAAAGGTCGCGGAGATAGGCATCAAAATCTTTGAAGACCTTGAGGCAACCTCCCTCGACGGAACGGTCACAAGGGAGGAGTTCTTAAAGGCCCTTGTGGAGGCCGGGTTCAGGGAAGAACACGGGAGAGAAACTATTGAAAAACTCCTAAGGGAGGGGTACCTTTACGAACCGTTCTCTGGAAAGCTCAAGCTCGTGAGGTGGTAGTGTGGGAAAGAAATTCCTCAGGAGGAAAGAGCAGAAGGAGAAGAAGAAAATAGCTAGGGAGAGGGTAGAGACGCTGTTCACCCTCGCAGAGAGGGTTTTCCCCTACAGCCCCGAGCTGGCTAACAGGTACGTCGAGATAGCACTGGCAGTGCAACAGAAGGCAAAGATAAGGCTCCCAAGGAAGTGGAAGCGTCGTTACTGTAAAAGATGCCACTCTTTCCTCGTTCCGGGGAAGAACGCACAGGTTAGGCTGAGAAGCAGGCCATATTCCCATGTAGTGGTTAAATGCCTTAACTGTGGCCACATAATGAGGTATCCGTACCTCAGAGAGAAAAAGGCAAGAAGGAAGGAAAGCTAATCAGTGCTTTCCGCTCTTTTCATCGTGTCTCCCCGTCCCCGGCATTGAAATCACCGACTTTCTCTCACGGTAGAGCTCGTGAAGAACCTTCCTGGCCTCTTTAAGGAGCACTTTAGCAACGCTGTAGTTTCCGGCCTCTATGGCTTCCTCTGCCTTGTCCAGGATTGTTTTAACGGTGCTAACGTTAACCCCAGCCTTCTCAAGGACTTCAACCTGAGCCTCCAGTTTTTCGAGTTCGATTCTCAGCTTGAGTCCCTCCCTGCTCTTCACTGCCATCTTAAACTCCATGTGAGCGTTCTTCAGGGCGAATTCACTTTTTACCTGGAGCTGAAGTGCTAAGGCATAGGCCTCGGTGACGTTTCCAGCCTGAAGGCTCTGGTTAACTTTCTCCATGAGCTGGAGCATCTCCTTGACCTGCTCCCTCAGCTGTGTTGAGTTAGTCATGTT
>NZ_WAKV01000030.1 GCF_015523185.1 Thermococcus sp. | reverse complement strand
TTCAGAATCGCCACGTCTATCCGCGTTCCGTCCGGTGTTCTATACTCTGGAACAGCTTTCAGGCCGAGTTCTTGAGTGAGATTAACTATTTCCCGTGTTAGGGTCTTGACCTTGATTTTGGGCACCCCAAAGGATAAAGAAGGGAAGCTCAGCCGAGTCTCTTCTTCACCTCTTCAATGGCCTCTTCGGCCTTCAGCGGGTTCTTTATCCTGCCCTGAGCTAATTCTTTCCTTCCGCCTCCGCCACCGCCGGCGACGGAAGTTATTACCCTGGCAAGCTCGCCCGCCTTGATGTCGAGGCCATCGCCAACGGCCACGACGAAGTGGCCTTCCCTGCTTATGAGAACGATAACGCGCTTATCCTTCCTGAGCCTGTTGGCCGCCTCACGGAGGTCGTCCATAGTTCCTTCAACGACCTTGCCTATGAACTCCACCTCGCCAATCTTCTCGACCTCGTTCTCAAGCTCGTAGACGAGAAGCTTTGCCAGCTCTTTCCTTAGCTTTTCGACCTCTTTTCTGGCCTCTTTCCACTCGTTGAAGAACCTCTCGGCAGTCTCTGGAACTTTCTCCGGAGGAACGCGGAAGATTTCGGCAGTTCTCTTGAGGAGCCTCTCCGTCTCCTGCA
This sequence comes from Thermococcus sp., assembly GCF_015523185.1. Taxonomy (NCBI): domain Archaea; kingdom Methanobacteriati; phylum Methanobacteriota; class Thermococci; order Thermococcales; family Thermococcaceae; genus Thermococcus; species Thermococcus sp. Next base: position 47,854 of record NZ_WAKV01000030.1, on the reverse strand, counting down.
TCCAATTTATAGCCGCCTCTCCAGCCGCAAATATGATACGCTCAACGCCGTCTTGTATGCGCTCCGTTCTCAGAATCTTAATCGGGCCGATTAGTCCAGTGTTGGGGAGATGCGTTCCACCGCACGCTTGCACATCCCAGTCCTCTATCTTGAGAACCCTGATAACCCTTCCGGGAACGACTCCACCCTGGTAGAGCCTGAAGCCATACTTCATTTCCGCCTCCGTTCTTGGCAACCACTCCCAGGTGACCTTCCTGTTCTCCATGACGACGCGGTTCGCTAAGCGCTCAATTTCCCTCAGTTCCTCCTCGGTTATGCGCTTGTAGTGGCTTATATCAAGCCTAGCCCAGTCGGTGTGGAGTTGTGAACCTGCCTGCCAGACGTGCTTTCCGAGAACCCTCACTAAGGCGCCCATGAGGACGTGCGTTCCCGTGTGGTGGCGCATGTGCTGGATTCTTCTCTCCCAGTCGAGCCGACCGTGAACTTTGGCCCCTTCCCTGAAGAGCTCCGGTCTCTCGACCTTGTGCAGGATGACCTTCCCGACCTTCTGGACGTTGGTCACCTTGACCTCCTCGCCGTTGATCTCCAGAATTCCAGTGTCGTAGGGCTGACCGCCACCTTCAGGATAGAAGGCTGTCTGGTTGAGCACTACCCAGTTGTCTATTACTTTAAGCACTTCCGCATCGAACTCCCTCATGAAGGGGTCCTCGTAGTAGAGCGTCCTCGTGTCCGGCAAATCCTTGAGGAGCTCGAAGTCCACCACGTATTCTCCAGCTGTTTTCTTTTCTGTCTTCTCGGCCTGCTTGGCAACGAGGGTGTAGAAGTTGTCCGGTATGTGAACTTTGATGCCCTCCCTCTGGGCCACTTCCGCCACTATCTCTGGCGTTAAGCCGTGGCTCTCGTAGAAGAGTATGAGTTTTTCCAGCGGGAGCTCGTTGATGCCCTTCTTCTTGAGCTTCGCTATTTCCCTCTTCACCAGCTCACTTCCCCTCTTCAGCGTCTCCTGGTAGCGCTTCTCCTCGACGTTGATTATGTCCAGAATCACATCCTCCATCTCCTTGAACTCGGGGAAAGTTGGAGAAAGCTCCTTTATGTGCATCGCAACTATCTCACTCAGCGGTATCTCAAGGCCAAGCTCTCTGAGGTGCCTTATGCTCTTTCTAATGAGCAGGCGCGCTAGGTAACCGGCCTTGACATTGGAGGGAATGACACCATCCGCTAGCATGAAGGTTAAGGCCTTGGTGTGGTCCGCTATCGCGTAGATGAGCTCGTAGGGTCTTACAGCCTTCTCAAGCTCCTCGACGGTTATGCCGACGCGCTTTGCCACCTGCTCCCTTAAATAGCGCAGGTCACCCATGTCCTCGATGTCGAACATTCCAGCCAATCTAGAGTTCTCCATCAGGATTCTTTCGTCTATCTTCTCTATTCCAGCCATCTTCTTGAGTGGCTCAATGACATAGCCTAAGACAGCGTCGTAAGCCGTTGGCGTCCCGTGGCTCATCCACACAAGCCTTTCAAGGCCGTAGCCGGTATCTACGACCTTCGTCTCCATCGGAACGTACTTTTCACCCTTTATCTCGACAACTTGGCTCGGGTCTGCATTTTCTGGGGCCTTCTTATACTGCATGAAAACGAGGGTGGCCACCTCTAAACCGCGGTAGAGCACCTCGAAGGCCGGTCCTGCGTTTCCTCCACCGGCCCAGGGGTTCTCCTTGAAGGTTATGTCTTCAGCCTTCATTTTGAGCTCCTTGGTGAAGAACTCGAAGGCAAGCTCGACCGTCTCGTCCATCCAGTATACTGGCTTGCCCGGATAATTAAAGGCGTGATGCGCCATCATTTCAAAAATCGTGAAGTGTCTTCCCGTTATTCCGACGTTGTCAATATCTGTGAACCTTATTGAAGGCTGGCTTATGGTTAGAGGGTTCGCCGGTGGGTCCGCTTCGCCGCTTATAACCCACGGCTGGAAGTCCATGATTGAAGCGCCAACGAGGAGTACATCGTCCCTCCAGCGCGGAAGGACGGGGTAGCGCTTAACCCTGCCATGGCCGTGCTTCTCGAAGAAGCTGAGGAACTTTTCGCGCATCTCATCTAGGGTGTACTTCTTCGGTATTCCGGGCTTTCCGATGAACTGGTACTCGTCACAGGGCGGGTCGCCACAGGTTTCCCTGTCAGGGTCGAGCGTCCAGAAGTACTTACCGCACTTTGGGCACTTCTTCCTAATCCAGCCCTCCTCCTTAAACATTCTGGTCGTCATGTCCATGCTCATAACTTTCACCCCTTTGAACTGACTTAAGAAAAGGGAGAGTCCTATTAAGGTTTTCTCACTCCCTCAAGTCAGGGTTCAAATCAACATTAACGTCCTCGAACTCATCGGGATTAACAATAACCAGGGGTCTCTTGAGCTTTTGAAGGAGCTCGAGGAGGTAAGCCTCGCGTCTTTTCGCTAACTCAAGCTTGTACCTGAGGCTCTCGTTTTCTATAGCCAGTCTGTTGGCCTCGTCAACCTTAAGCCTCAACTGCATCCTTAGCTCGATTATCTCCTCCTCCAGCTCGCGGATTGAACGTTCGAGCCTCTCAATCTCCTGAATGTATTCCTTACAGAGGCGCCTCTTCATACCGGTCAGCCCCGCGAAACCTCATCATTACTCAGGGGGCTCCAGACTCATCATCCCTATGACACAAAGGATTTTAACGGTTATCCATTATAAACTCTGGTGGTTCGCGTGTGCGGTGTTATAAGGAGGGCCTTTCAAAGGTGGCGCTCCCGGTGTCCCTTCGTGAGGAAACTCGAGGAGTGGAGAATGAAAAGAAAGGCAAGGGAGTTCAAGCTTTAAACTCCCAGCAGTCTCGTGAGTTCGCTGACTACTTCCTCCTTCTTCACAACAATCTGCTCCCCGCTCTCCATGTCCCTGATTGTGGCGTTGCCCTTCTCAAGGTCCCTCTTGCCGACGAGGACAACGTAAGGTACTTTAAGCCTGCCCGCGTAGTCCAAAGCTTTCCTGAGCTTCCTCCCCATCAGCTCGATGTCGGCCTTGATTCCCGCCCTCCTCAAAGCGGAGAGAACCTCAACTGCAGTCCTTTTGATTTCCTTCTCGTCCCCGATGGGAATCACATAAACATCTGGCCTGAGCTTGACCTCGGGAATAAGGCCCTTCCACTCGAGAATTGGAATTAGTCTCTCAAGGCCGATGGCAAAGCCAGTTGCGGGAGTCGGTTTTCCACCAAAGACCTCTATGAGGTTGTCGTAACGTCCACCCCCACCAATCGAGCCGATTCCAAGGTCGTTAGGCGCTATCGCCTCAAACACGACGCTGGTGTAGTAGTCGAAACCGCGAGCGATTCCGAGGTCTATCTTAATCCACCTTGAGACGCCGTAGGCATCGAGGAGGTCAACGAGTTCGTAGAGCCTCTTAATTTCGGCCCTAGCCTCTTCACTCCTAAAAAGCTCTTCGGCCTTTGGAAGGACTTCATCTGGATTTCCCTTGATTTCAATCAGCGAGAGCACTTTCTCTACACCCTCATCGCCCAGCCCGAAGTCCTTCAGGGCGTTAACAAACTCCTCTCTGGAGAGTTTGTCTTTCTTGTCTATAAGCCTCATAAGTCCGATGTCGTCTTCAACGTTGAGCATCTTAGCGAACTCGTCGAGTAAAATCCTGTCACCGATGTTCACCGTGAAGTCCTCTAAACCGGTCGCGAGGTAGCTCTCAACGAAGAGCGCTATAACCTCCGCATCGGCCTCAACTTTATCGCTACCAATGAGCTCCACTCCAGCCTGCCAGAACTCCCTAAAGCGACCGCTCTGAGGTTCTTCGTAGCGGAACATGTTGGCTATGTAGTACCACTTTATCGGCTTTGGAGCGGTCTGGAACGAGTTGACATACAAGCGGGCGACGCTCGAAGTCATGTCCGGCCTGAGGGAGATGTCCCTTCCCCCTTTATCAACGAAGGCGTAGAGCTGTTTGACGACCTCCTCACCGCTCCTCAGTTTGAAGAGCTCCGTGTATTCAAATGTAGGAGTGAGAACCTCGGTGAAGTTGTAACGCTCAAAGACCTCTCGTATTCTCTCGAATACCCACCTTCTCTTCGCCATTTCCTCGGGAAGAAAATCCCTCGTTCCCTTAACGCGTTCTACCTTCATGCCTTTCACCTTTTCGGAAGAGGGAAGGGAGAAGTTAAAAGGTTATCCCGGCCTTTTGGATGTTCATCCGGCGGAAGTCATGAGGAGGTAGATTCCAACGACGCCCTCGACCATCATCTGGGCCCCGATAGCCATTATGAAGAGGCCTATTATCCTGATTGTAACGCTTAGCGCAGTTTTGTTCACGGACTTCATCATGTAGAGCGCTATGAACATTGAGATGGCAACGAGCGCTATCGCTATGGCCGTAGCGGAGAGGGAAACAACGTAGCCGTATTCAGCTGTGAGGGTGATTACCGCGGTTATGGCTGCTGGACCGGCTATGAGAGGCATCGCTACCGGAACTGCCGCTAAGGCCAGTATGTCCCTCTCCCTCTTGAGGGTGAACATTCCACCGCCTTCGAGGGCCTCAAGGCCTATCTTGAAGAGAACGAAGCCACCAGCTACCTTTAGGGCGCTTATATCGATGTGAAAAATCTCCTGAAGGATTATCTGACCCGCAACGGCGAAACTCGCGAGGAGGAGGAAACCTATGAGGTTCGCCCGGATTATAAGGGCCTTTATATCCTCTATGTGGAAGTCCTCGCGGAGAAACGTAACCAGGAGTATCTTATCGCTCGGGTCTATCATGATGAGCATGAGCAGTGCAGAGCTGAGTATCGTTGAAAGCTCGCTCATGACTGGAGCTGGGGAAAGCGATTTAAAAAGCTATGCCAACTTTGGAAGGCGATGACGATACCGGCACTGGCTGAGTCGTGATGAGCACTCGGTTGGCCGAGCTAATTAAGCCTCTCAAAGTGAAGATTATGAGCTTTTCCATTTTCAGTGGATATCCTAAATTCATATGTCACAGGTTCAAAATGAGGGCTAGGAGTCTTTAGAATAATCATTCTCTCAACTAGTTCATCTTCTTTTATGCTTGACCTGAAGGCAACCATTGTGTCTGAGATACTCGATACCCACGCAACAAGTCGCTCTGAAACTACATCAGTGTTAAGAAGAATTATTGCTGATATTCTATGACTAATGGATTCTCTCGCGAGAAATGCGACTTCTGAGTTTAAAAGCCTGAGCGTTGGCTTTTCTCCAAACATTACAACCGTTCCATCAAGTGTATAAACTAGCTTTATTATACCCCTATCCCCTGAAACCAGGTAAATACTCTCCCGGTATATCTTTTCAATTTTTGGTGTTAGCGTGTCTTCACTGGGGTTTCTACTCTAATAACATAGGGGTCTGATATTGGTACGCTATAACGAGATCCAAAGATATCAACAATTCTCAGAGAGTTCTTTTTAGAAAGCTCCGTAATATTAAGTCCCATAAACAAAGCCCGAGAAACAAGCCGTGGAACTGGGAGAGAGTAGTTGTGAATAACTCCAAAAAAGCCCCCATCCAATAATGTCCTAAAGACCTCAAAGCCAAGTGTCCATCCTAAAGAGTATGCATCATAGAGAATGGAAGTTACAGAGCCATTTTCCAAGCTACCCTTGAGAAGCTCTCCAACAACATCCATCTCTAGTACTGGTTCCATATCTCAGCCCTCCACCCGGATAAAATCAATAGCACTCCTAAGCTCGTTGACTATCTTTCTAAGGTCAAGGATATTCCTCTTAACCTCCTCAAGAGCAGAAGCCTGCTCCTGGGCGCTCGCACTGACCTGCTGAGCACTGGCTGTGGTTTCCTCAGCACTCGCAGCTAAGTTTTCAAGAGCCTTTTTGGCTTCTTCTACTTCTTCGCTTGTTTTTTCTATCTCAGACTTGAGCTCGGAGAAGCTTTTTCTTCGTGTGAAGAACCCTCGCCTTTTTGGCCTTAACCCTCAGTGGACGCTCTATTGTATCACATCCTTGAAAGTTCCCGCGGAAGGTATTAAAGGCTTCGGTCTGCTGTTGGCATAGACAAGTTAAACTTGAGATAAAGATAGCCCATAATTAACCAAAAACTTGCCAAAAGCTTTTTAAGGGCGAAGCCATAGAACTCGGTAAGGGAAATATGGTTTCCGGTGAAGGAAGAGGAAGGTTCTACGACGTTGTGATTATCGGTGCCGGACCGGCCGGCCTTTTCGCGGCTTACGAGCTTTCAGAAAAGAGTAAGCTAAGTGTTCTCGTCATCGACGAAGGTGGTGACGTCAAACAGCGCGTCTGTCCGATGTTCGAGCTCGGCTACTGTATAGAGTGTAAGCCCTGCCACATAATGAGTGGCGTCGGCGGTGCCGGTGGATTAAGCGACGGAACGATAAACCTCCGCCCGGACATAGGCGGTGATTTAAGCGAGCTGACGGGCGATGAAAACTACGCCTGGCAGCTCGTCTGGGAAGTAGACCAGATTTTCCTGAAGCACAAAGCCCCGGGGAACCTCTTCAAGGGAAAGCAGGAGCAGGTTCGCTACTGGGAGCAGAGGGCGGCTCAGGCTGGAGTAAAGTTCATCCCGATAATTCAGCGTCATATCGGCTCGGACAGAACGCCCGAGGTTATAGAAGACATAAAGAAGCACCTGGAAAGCAAAGGTGTGAAGTTCCTTCTATGGACCAAAGCTCTGGAGTTCAGCCAGGGATGGGTTAAAGTCAGGCGCGGAAAGGACGTCTTCGAGATTAAGGCGAGATACATTATAGTTGCCCCCGGCAGAGGTGGTGCTGACTGGTTCCACGAGGTTGCCCAAAAAATAGGGCTGAAAGCGAGGCACGGGCCGATTGACGTTGGAGTTAGGGTAGAGGTTCCGGCAATAGTGATGGAGCCGATAACGAGCATAAACCACGACCCTAAGTTCCACATCTATACCGACACCTACGACGACTTTGTGAGAACCTTCTGCACAAACCCGAACGGTTTCGTCGTCGAGGAGCGCTACGACGGCTACGTCGGTGTTAACGGCCACTCGATGCACGAGAAGAAGAGCAACAACACTAACTTCGCCTTCCTGAGCAGGATTGAGCTGACGGAGCCAGTGGAAGACACAACGGCCTACGGGAAGAGCATAGCCCAGCTGGCAACGACCATAGGTGGGGGCAAGCCACTAATCCAGCGCCTCGGAGATTTGAGGAGGGGGAGGAGGAGCACATGGACGAGGATAAGGAGGAGCGACGTCGAGCCGACGCTGAAGAACGTAACTCCAGGGGACATAGCGATGGCCCTGCCCCACCGCGTTGTCACCAACATCATCGAGGGCTTGGAGAAGCTCGACCGCGTTCTCCCTGGAGTGGCGAGCGACCATACGCTACTCTATGCACCGGAGATAAAATACTACGCGATGAAAGTCGAGGTCGATGAGAACCTCGAAACTAGTATCGAAGGAATTTTCGCCGCTGGAGACGGCGCCGGTTTGAGCAGGGACATCGTTAATGCCGCGGCAACTGGCCTTCTTGCGGCTCGCGGGATACTGAAGAAGGAGGGCCTCTACGCTGAGAAGGACTTCAGGAAGCCGGGGAACTGGAAGGAGAAAATTGAGGGGATGGAAGCGTGAATCTGAATTCATGGAAAGGGCGTTGTAATCCTTTACTTTTTATTACATTTGATTGTTTTGGAACTTTTTGTTTGTTTTAAGAGTGTTTGTTTGACCATAGGGTTTTTATATATTAATTAACTACTTGAAATTGGTGATTCTTTATGTCGAAGTTTGGTTTGTGGTGGGTTCGGTGGAATGGTTCTGACTACGAGTCACGGATGACTGTCGGAAATAGAAAAGCCACCGTCGAGGACTTCAGGGAGAGGGGCTTCGATAGGGTTGTCGTTCTCAGCGGAGAAGGGAAGGGGATTAAGTACAGCGGACCATTTTATAATTCGGGATACAACGATGGAAGGGAATTTGCAAGATGGGTATCCAACCACATATACGGGATGCCATTGTATATAACAATACCCTTTAGCCGCCCCGAGGGATTTCCACGGGATCAAGTGCAGATGCCGTTTGAGTACTCTGGCGCGAACTCATATTACAAGGGCTGGATTGATGGTGTTCCAAGCGTTGATAACACTGACCCTACTGGATTCTACTGGAGTTACGAGAGTTGCCTTCAGACTACCTCTTACGATGGAGCCCACGTTACGAAGGAGTTCATCCAGTACATGAGCAACTACATTCACAGCAATGGGCTGGAACTAATTTGGATTCCGGCGACTAGGGATAGGGGTGTAACCTACTTGCGTGAGGAGTCTTTCGATGGAATTCTCAATATTGGTGGTTATTTTGACTATGTGTTCATTCAGCCTAACTACTATCAGAACAGTGTCTGTATTGAGTACATTAACGGGCATAAACAAACGTTTCCGTACTCATACGAGAAGTTAGTCGAGAAGATCCGCTGGTTTTATGAAGAACTCCCAAGGAACATTAAAAACCCAAACACAGAAATTTCGATAGAAATGGAAGCCGACAGGACCATACTGGGAATTCCCTGCAACTGTGACAATGGACATAATTGCCCTGAGAACATGAAGTGCGACTGCAACCTTGAAAAGTGTTATGAGCACTGCAGGGAACACCAGCCACAGAAGGCGATTGATTACGCCCTGGATTACGTTAAAGCACTAAGCGATATCGGATGGAAACCATCAAACTTAGCATACTACTTCAGCACAGATTTCAAAGTAATAGACACCCTCCAAGAGCAATGCCGGAGGGAACTCAATGAACCGTACGTTTGAGGCCGTTTTCATATCCCTAATTTTCCTTCTCAGCGTTGTTCCAGCTCAAGCCTCAAACGAAACCTGCAACAACGTGGACTTGAAGCATGGCCCATTAGAGGATTACGTTTACAGGATTGAATACTCCGTTATATCAAGCGGAAGTGATGCTTTCGTTTATCTTCAACTTTTCCAATATGCGCCCGTGTGCAAGGCTGGCTTTTGCTATGACTTTGACATGACGCCCATAGGCGGATCTCTACTCTATTTCAACGGCTCTCGACGATACTCTTTGGACTTTACAAAAGCAACGAACTCAACGTTCGTGGACTATAACGGGGTAGTTTTCGTTAACAGGAGCTGGTATTTGAATATAACGGCTTACCCTCAGGATTCATCTGAGGGTATCGAGAAGGTCTATAAGTTTAACCAGAGGAATTTTTGCGTTGAACCAGTTGGCCGTAACTGGTCCCAACTTTCAAAAAATGGTACCTCCACCGCAGTGATAAACGGCTGGCAGATTGAAACACCGATGAATGACATATGTGTCACGATGAGCAAGAACGCATGGTGCTGGGCCCATGAATGTTGTCCATCTGTTATTTTAGCAAATTCAAGCGTCTTTCCAGTTTATTTCACTCTCAGACGGGGAAATCACACAAGAAATGTAACCGTGATCTACCTGAACATGAACACCACTCTAGAGGACTTTTTCAACAGACTCCCACCAAACACCGCCGTGCCCATTTTTTGGTTTCCTAAGAGTGTTAAAATCGTAAATGTAACGGTCTGCAAGTCAACTGCCCCCCGGGAGAATACCACTTTGAACGAAACCAAGACTCAAACGTCTGCCCAGGGGAGCACCACTCGTTCTTCCACGAACACCATTGAAAAAACGAACAAAACATCGCCCTCACCTCAAACTTCCAGCAAAAAGAGCATCTGCGGACCCGGACTGATAGTGATTATTGTGGTGGGCACCATGTTTTTTGTTAGGAAGAGACGAAGTTAAGTCAACCAGAAGGTTAACGTTAAAAGCCCCCCTCCTCCCCTATTTCCGGTGGAGAGAAAATGCCCGTGAAATGCAAGTTCTGTGATAAACCAGCCTTTATCAAGCTCCACTACCCAAAAATGTACCTCTGTGAGGAGCACTTCAAGGAATACTTTGAGAGAAAGGTAAAGCGGACGATAGAGAGATACAAGATGCTGAAACCTGATGAGAAGGTTCTGGTGGTCGTCTCGGGCGGAAAGGACTCAGCCGTTACCGCCTACATCCTTAAAAAGCTCGGCTACAACATCGAGTGCCTCCACATAAACCTCGGCATTGGCAAGTACAGTGAGAAGAGCGAGGAGTATGCAAAGAGGCAGTGCGAGAAGATAGGTGCCCCTCTCCACATCGTCCGCGTCAAGGAACTGCTCGGTAAGGGCATAGGCGAGGTGAGGACGCGTAGACCTACCTGCTCCTACTGTGGCTTAACGAAGCGCTACATCTTCAACAAGTTCGCCTACGACAACGGATTCGACGTCGTTGCCACCGGCCACAACCTCGACGACGAGGCGAGCTTCATCTTCAGCAACATGATGCACTGGAATACTCAGTATTTAGCGAAGCAGGGGCCCGTAACGCCGAGCCAGTTCAACGGCAAGCTCGTGAAGAAGGTCAAGCCGCTCTACGAGGTCACAGAGAGGGAAGTCGTTGCATACGCTTTGGCGAGCGGAATAGACTACATGATGGAGGAGTGCCCCCACGCAGTGGGTGCCACGACAATCGAGTACAAGGAGATACTCAACGAGATGGAGGAGAAGAGGCCCGGAACGAAGATAAACTTCGTCAAGGGCTTCCTGAGGAAAAAGCACCTCTTTGAGGCAGAACTATATGAAGCAGAACTAAGGGAGTGTAAAATCTGCGGCATGCCGTCGAGCGGTGAGGTCTGTTCCTTCTGCAGGTTCTGGAGGTTGGAGAAGCCGATAAACTTCAGGGTGAGTCGATGATGAAAATTTCGGGCCCCGAAATGTGACGATGGCCACCCTATCTGAGGCCCGGACATATTTCCAGCGATGATGGTATTTCGAATTTTTTATATACCTAAATGTAAAAAAAGAAAAATGATAAGTCTCAGCTTGGAGGGAGACTATAATGACAACAGGGGACCTGATGAGAGAGCTCTGGGATTCACTTCAACTGGGGGAGATAGTCCTCGTGGAGAGAATGGATTTGAAAGACCAGTACTTTGGACTCCACCAGCTTATGAGCTGGGGCCGTTCGAAGGGTTATACCGTGCTCATAGTTGACGTCGTCGATTCATTCCACATACTTACTTCAAAGGCAAGGCTCGCCGGTCTGGACTGTGAGTGTTTTGACACAACCGATGTGATAAAAGTAGGAGGACGTGTAAAAAGGGGAAACGTTATAGCCTGGATAAGCGACTTGACCGAGCCCGTCATTTTAATTGGGAAGTTCAAGGAGGCGTATGAGAGATTCCTAAAGGAGAACTCGCCGGTTTTAACCATTGCCCTGGGAGTGGAGAAGCTCTTTGTAACATCGGACGTACTACCTAAGAGCGTTCATTTGGCGCTCAGTCTGCTCTCAGAGTACGTTGGCAACAGGGATAGACTTACAGTACATCTCATAAAAGCACCCCTCCTCGGAGAAGAACACAGGTACCTCCTCAACCTTATCGAGGACATCGCGACAACAATCATAAGGGTATCCTCCCACGGAAGAATAGGAGAGTTTAAGGTCGTCAAGTCAATAAAAAGGGACGCAGAGGGCCTTACAATCCGAGCCTAGAGCTCTCTGAATGCTACTGAAAAAGACCGTGTCCCCTCAACAGGAAACAGGAAGGTGTAGCTCACCCCCTGCTGTATGAAGTCCCATCCCCTTTCGCTTTTGCTCAGCGTTTTTACCGGGAACTTCCATATCCTTGCCTCACTATCGAGCTCGATGGAGAATCTGCCGACGGCGTATCTGTCATTAACCTCAATCCCGGAACCGTGAAGCTCCTCCGGACTTTCCATTACGCTGTGGACCGCTACGTTGAGCTCGACAGCGAAGGTTCCGCACCCGGCAACGGAGTACTCGACTACAAAACCCTCATCGGTGGGCTTAAACGTTTTAACAACCGAAAACTCACTTTCGCTTCTCCGGAGCCTCAGCTTTCCGTCTTCAAGGGAATAACCGTAGGGCTTGTTCGAGAAGTCCATCAGGGAGTCATAACGATTCAGTCTGAAAGCATCAAGGGTTGTTTTCGGCTTCAGAAACCTGTCCTGGAGAAGGGTTCTCCTAACTGAATCGTAGGCAATCTCATTTCTTACGTCCTCAGGTATGCCCTCAGAGAGCTCGTGGATGCTCTCAACACCTTCCCCGGTATCTTCTGGAACGGCACTTCCAACGGAGTGATAGTGCTCGTAGCACCTCGTTAAAGTATCGGCATAGTTAACGAGCTTGTTTTTTGAGCTGAGTTCAACGAGGGAACCGCCGAGGCCCGGCTTGAAGACGTAGTAAAAGTTCTCGCCCTCGATGAAGACCTCATCTCTGCCATCGAAGTCAATATCCCCCACAAAGCTTCCAGTGGAAACGAAAGTGTTGGCCCTTATGATGTTCTCCCACACTGCCCTGCGGAGGTGGGGGAGATAAATGCCCCCAAAAATGCCGTGCCAGTAAGCATCATTGCACTGGGCCCTGAGAATGAAGCGCCTCGCCTTAGGGTTGTTTCTTACGAGTTTACTCACCATGAGCATCCTCTTGTGCATGAAGTTGCCCTCAGGATACTTGAAGAAGAAGTTCTTCCATATACCACCGCGGACGAAGACGCGGTAGCGCTCAAAAACGCCCCGAGCCCTCAACCAGTTCACGAACTCAACGAAGAGCCTCGCCTGTTCAGCCGGCAGAGACCACTCGCTCATCTCGAAGTAAGAGGCTATCGGAAGGTAGACAAGCCCCCTCGGCCTGAACTTCGAAAGATACTCGGAGTAGAGGAGAACCTCTATTTTTTCGTCGCTCGAAACTTCATCGAAGAACTCCCTCAGCCAGCCTTTTTCGTGGACCCACTCGTAGGTTCCCGGCCAGACCCCGAACTTTTCCCCATCGTCGTGGAAAACGGCGACCTTGCTCTCATCGCCGTCATCAAGTGAGTGGAGATACTCAAGGGTCCTCTTAAAGGAGCGGAACGGAATCAAATAGCGCAGTCTCTCGTCAATCGGGAAGACAGCTATGCTCTCACCGTTGTTTTCTGTGTAGTACGGCCAGTAAAGGTCTTCCTTCGGCAGGCCGGCGCTGAGGAAATGGTAGTCATCAACGATTACGTACTCTATCCCTGCCTTTTTTAAGGCCCCCACAAGTTCCGGCTCCCAGACGCGTTCAGTCAGCCAGAGGCCCTTTGAATCGTAGCCGAGCCTTTTTGCGAAGCCCTTGAGGAGGTTAATCTGCTCTATCCTGTCCTCTTCGGGGATAGAGGCTAGAACAGGCTCATAAAAACCGGCAACCATTATCTCTAGCTGGCCCCTTCTAACGAGGTCTCTCAAAAGCTCTATGTGCTCGGGTCTGTGTTCGGCAATCCACTCAAGGAGCGGGCCGGAGTAGTGCACGCCAACCTTCATGTTAGGGTATTCCTCAAGGGTCTCAAGGAAGGGCCTGTAAGCCCTTTCGTAAGCATTTTCAAAAACCCAGCCGAAGTTCCCAAGGAGCTGGTGGTTGTGGATTCCGAAGATGAACTTCACCGCCTTCACCAACAGAGTAGTATCACCAAACGTGATATAACTTTTTCCCCTCAGAGGTGGAGGAAATAGACGGCCAGGGCCACAGCAAGCTGGTTGGAGAAGTTATCATCTGGAGGCAGGTTGTAGAACTCCGCTATTGTTCCCGCAAGGGAGCCTATCAACGCCGGAAGAATTCCAACGAGCGGAGTCAGAATCACCATTCCAGTGAGAAAGTACGCCAGGCTTCCCTCAACGCTTTTGCCGTTTGAAAAGCGGTGCCTCCCAAAGGTCTTCCCGATTATGGCAGCGAGGGCGTCGCCGAGTGTCGCGAGGGCTATGGCACCTATGGCAACATTCTCAGGGAAGAAGTACACGATTATGAACGAGGCGGCCGCGAAGTAGATGTGCGCCGCGACTCGGTTCCGCTCGTGTTCGCGAGTTATGTCGTTGATGTGGTTTTCGAGAAGCTCTATCTTCTCAACGACCTCAGGAGAGACGTAGAGGTCGAGTTTCTCCTTTATTTTATCCCTCCATTCCTCGATTACGCGGAAGGGTTCTAGGATTACAAAGAGGGCAAAGGCAATGCCTATGAAGGTGAGAGTGTAGGCTTTGCCCAGAAGAAGGTAAACGGCCGGAACTGTTAGCCCCGTGAGATGGAGCGCCTTACGCTTCAGTTCTATTTTTATGCTCACTCTCAATCACCTCTAGAGCCTCATGGAGGTTTCTAACGACGTAATCAGCGTTTTCAACCTTTTTTCCACTGAAGTAGCCCCTCTTCACGAGTATCCCCACTGCACCGATGGCCCTCGCCCCGGCCATGTCCGTCTCGTCCCTGTCCCCAACAACGTAGACCTCCCCGTCGGGAAAGCGGTTGAGTGCAAGCCGAAAGTTGTAGTCCTCGAACTTGCTGTGACCGGTTTCACCGCTTATTATCACGTCATCAAAGTAACCGCCGATGCCGAGGACGTCAATCTTCCTCCTCTGCCAGTTAGTTGAGGAATCGGTCACGAGAACAACTTTTGCATTCATTCCTTTGAGCCCTTCAAGGAAGGGGATAGCGTCTTCGTAAAGGCGAAGGTGCCTGAAAAAATGCTCCTCCACAAAGGAAACAAGCTCATCAAGCTCTTTTCTGCTTATTCCCGGGTATATCCTACTGAAAAGCTCCTCGACGAGCTCATGAAGGTCAAGAATATGAAACTTCTCAGAGTTTTCTAGTTGTTTATACCTAGCAGTAACAAGGTACAGGAGAGCCCTTAGCTTCACCTTTTTTAGGAGAAAGGGAACGGCCCAGAGCATGGTCCTCTTTCCGGCCTCCCAAGTGTTGCACAGAGTATCGTCAAGGTCAACGATTACAAGCATGTCGGGAGTTGGAAACGGGCCTTTAAACCCTTCGGTGGGAAAGTTTAAAAACAGAGGACTGAACTCAATCCCGATGAGGGGAGAAGTTCTCATTGGAGCCGGGATAGCGCTGATACTCATAGGCTTCCTGCTGGTGTTTATAGGGACTCTGATTTCGGCCTTCAGTAGCGAAGGGAACGTCGAGGGCGGAGGAGTTATAATGATAGGGCCCATCCCGATAGTGTTCGGCACCAGCAGGGGCGCTGTAACTCTGGCCTCACTGCTGGCTCTTCTCCTCATGGTGCTCTGGATTGTGGGAGTTCTCCTTGCCAGGAGGGGATGAAGTGTACCTCGGCTATCTAGCCCTTCTTTTGGTCGTTGCCAAGAGCCTCGAATGGGCCTTCGAGAGGATTGAAATACACCCGATAATAGCCCACGTTCTCACGGGAATCGTTCTCGGCCCCTTCGCCCTCGGGATAGTCGAACCCGGGGAAGAGCTCAGGGTTCTGGCCGAGTTCGGGCTTATAATGATGATGCTCTACATGGGCCTGACCAGCAACTTCTCGGCGATAGCCCAGAACACGGGGAAGGCAGTTCTCGTCGCGATTCTCGGGGTTGCTTTTTCCTTCCTCTTTGGCTTCCTCACGGTGTATTTCTTCGGCAAGGGCATCGCCGCGGCGATATTCATAGGTGCGACACTGGGCAATACCGCGATAGAAGTCACTAGCGGTGTTCTCGTCAAGGAGAGGGTAAAGAGAGAGGTCTCTTCGATTCTGATGGGAGCAGCGTTCGTGGATGACATCGTGGCGGTCTATCTGATAGGCATAATAACGGGCATGACGAAGGGAAGCCTTGACCCCGTTTCCTTCGGCGTTTTGACAGTGAAAATATTTGTCTTCATCGGTTCAACGCTCCTCGTCTCGGAGCTGGTCTTTAAGAGGGCCAGATGGTTTTACTCCATCGTCAGGAACCTCAATGTCTTTTTCACGTTTACACTCATACTGACCTTTACACTCGCTATAATAGCCGAATGGGTCGGCCTAAACCAGATTATCGGAGCCTATCTGGCGGGACTGACGATAAGCAGACTTCGTGAGAGGAAGGACCCACTCGTGGTAACGAGGATTAAGCTCAACGAACTCATCGAGGACCTTCAGGTGGTTCTTACGGAGTTCTTCATACCGCTCTTCTTCATCTACGTTGGCCTAGTCTTCAACCCACCGGTTCACGACCTCAATTTGACTTTAATCGGCCTCCTTTATGCCTCGGCCGTTCTTGGAAAGTTAATCGGCTGTGGGCTCGGTGCCAAGCTCTCGGGCCTCGACTGGAGGGACTCGATAACGGTCGGAATAGGCATGGGCGGTAGAGGAAGCCTCGAACTGGCAATACTGACCTTCGGATTAAGGAGCGGGATAATAGACCAGACGCTCTTCGCGAGTGTCGTGGCAGTTTCAATGCTCACCGCACTCACAACGCCGATATTCTTTAAGAAATACATCGAAAGGGCAAAGGCTTAAATTCAGTGAACCCAACGCCCCCCAGGTGAGAGCATGTTCCCGGAGAAAGGCGCGGACGAGGAGGCGGTTCTTGAGGAGCTAAGGCGGAAAACTAGGGAGGATTTAACGTTTGATTCTGGCAAAATCCTGGGTTCAATGTGTACGTATCCTCACCCCTTCGCCGTTAAAATCATAACCGAGTTCATAGACAGAAACCTCGGCGACCCGGGTTTGCACACCGGAAGCAGAAAAGTCGAGGAAGAGGCCATTGACATGCTAGCTAACCTTCTCGGCCTGGAGAAGGGCCATGGCCACATAGTCTCCGGCGGAACGGAGGCGAACATTCTAGCTGTGAGGGCCTTTCGAAATCTGAGCGATGCCGAAAAGCCGGAACTTATCCTGCCAAAGAGCGCGCACTTCTCGTTTATCAAAGCCGGCGAGATGCTCGGCGTTAAGCTCATCTGGGCCGAGCTGAATAAAGATTACACGGTCAACGTAAAGGACGTTGAAAACAAAATCACCGACAACACAATTGGAATAGTCGGCATAGCGGGAACAACCGGTTTGGGCGTCGTTGACGACATCCCTGCCCTGAGCGATTTAGCTTTGGACTACGGCCTTCCCTTACATGTGGATGCCGCCTTCGGTGGTTTTGTGATTCCCTTCGCAAAGGCCCTCGGCTACGAGATTCCGGACTTTGATTTCAGGCTCAAGGGGGTAAAGAGCATAACCATAGACCCCCATAAGATGGGCATGGTGCCTATTCCAGCCGGGGGAATAATCTTCCGCGAGAGGAGATACGTAGACGCGATAAGCGTTCTAGCCCCTTATCTCGCCGGGGGCAAGATATGGCAGGCGACCATAACTGGAACAAGGCCCGGGGCGAACGCCTTAGCGGTGTGGGCCATGATTAAGCACCTCGGCTTTAAAGGATACAAGGAAATCGTAAGGGAGGCGATGGAGCTGAGCCGGTGGTTCGCAGGGGAGCTCAAGAAGATGCCCGGCGTTAGGCTAATCCGGGAGCCGGTTTTAAACATCGTCTCATTCTCAACGGAGAACCTTGAAGCCGTTGAGAAAGAGCTTAAAAGGAAGGGCTGGGGCATAAGCGCCCATCGCGGTTACATCAGAATAGTCATCATGCCCCACGTGAAGAGGGAGCATCTGGAGGAGTTTCTGGAAGATTTAAAGGAGATCCTCACTTTGTAACTCCCCTTATATCCACGTGCACGAAGACCCTGTCAACCTCAGGGATTTCCTCTATTCTCTTCTTCACTTCCTCGCTTACGTCGTGGGCCTCCTTAAGGGAGAGTGTCGAGGGAACCTCAACGTGAAGCTCGACGTGGAGTTTGTTTCCGACGTAGTGGGCCCTCAGGTCGTGGATTCCAAGGACGTTTGGAACGCTGAGGGCACGCTTCTTAATCTCCTCACAGAGTTCAAAGGGTGGTGCTCTCCCGGTGAGGTAGCCGACGTTCTCAAGTATGATTTCAAAGGAGACCTTGACGAGGAATACCGCCACGACTAACCCGGCAAGGGCGTCGCCCCTCGAGAACCCAAACTTCTGAAGGCCGAGGCCAATAAGAACAGCGACGCTACTCAGAACGTCGCTCCTGTGGTGGTAGGCATCTGCAATAAGAATCTGGCTGTTGAGCTTTCTGCCAACGTAAACGGAGTAACGGAACATTGCCTCTTTGGCCACTATCGAGAGAACCGTTACCCCGAGCATTATTCCGTTTACCTCTATGCTTTCGCCGTGGAGAAGTCTCATCAGAGAGTCCCTTCCAATCTCATAAGCAACTACCAGAAGGGCTTCACCTATCAGGAAAGCCACGAGGGGCTCAAATCGGGAGTGCCCGAAGGGGTGGTCCCGGTCTGGAGGTTTTGATGCAATCTTTATACCAAAGTACCCGGCAACGCTCGTTATTACGTCGCTGAGCGAGTGAACTCCGTCTGAGATGAGGGCTATGCTTGAGTAAAGGAGGCCGACCACAAGCTTTATGACCGCGAGGAAAACGTTGCCGATTATGCTGACCCAAATCGGCTTGTAGATTTCCTCCATGTTACCACCTTTTTGTGCATATGCACAAAACATTTAAACTTTTCTAATTTTCCTTTACACCCTGAAGGTTATTAGGTTTTCGAATTCAATTAGACCAATTTAAAAGGAGAACGGTCAGTCCGTCACTCCCTCGTCACAGCTCGGACAAGGCTGAACTCATCATCCCTGAAAAAGTTGAAAGGGAAACTTAAAAGGGTTGCTCAGCGATCACCTTTCCTTCCTCACCACTCGGTTCGCCCATCACTCATCATCGCGCTGTATAAGTTCAGGCCAGAACTTAAAAAGGTTTCAAGGGAAAGCATAACTCTTTAAAAATTGACACATGTATTGGTAACGGTGATGTCAATGGAAGAGTTCGTCGAAGTTAAGATACCCAAGAGCCTCTACGACAGGATAAAAGAACGCGTTGAAGAGGCTGGTTTTGACAGTGTTGACGAGTACGTCACCTACGTCCTTAGAGAAGTCTTGGCGAGCCTCGAGGAGGAAGAGGAAGAGGTCTTCAGCGAGGAGGAGGAAGAGAAGGTCAAGGAGAGGCTTCGTGCCCTCGGCTACCTTGACTGATTCCTATTCTTTTTAACTCAAACTGAGGTGGTAGAATGGTTTCAAAACCCCATGGTGGAAAGCTTGTGAGGAGAATAGTTGCCGAGAGAACCCGCGAGAGGATTTTAAACGAGCAGAACGAGTATCCCAGAGTTGAGATTGAGCACGGTAGGGCCATAGACCTTGAGAACATAGCCCACGGTGTTTACTCTCCCCTCAAGGGCTTCCTGACAAGCGACGACTTCCAGAGCGTTCTAGATGATATGCGCCTGAGCAACGACCTGCCCTGGACGATTCCGATAGTTCTGGACGTGAAGAAACCGAACTTCGAGGAGGGCGACGCGATACTACTCTACCACAAGGATATCCCCATAGCGAGGATGCACGTTGAGGAGATTTACAAATACGACAAGAGGGAGTTTGCAGTTAAGGTCTTCAAGACAGATGATATAAAGCACCCGGGCGTTGCCAGGGTAATGGAGATGGGGGATTATCTTGTCGGCGGTGAGATTGAGCTCCTTAACGAGGTTCCGAACCCCTTCGCCAAGTACACGCTCAGACCCGTGGAGACTAGGGTTCTCTTCAAGGAGCTCGGCTGGAAGACTATAGTGGCCTTCCAGACGAGGAACGTTCCGCACCTCGGCCACGAGTACGTCCAAAAAGCGGCCTTGACATTCGTTGACGGGCTCTTTGTAAACCCCGTCCTCGGCAGAAAGAAGAAGGGCGACTACAAGGATGAAGTCATAATAAAGGCCTACGAAGCTTTGTTCAAGCACTACTATCCAAAGGACAGCGCGACACTTGCGACGGTTCGCTACGAGATGCGTTACGCCGGACCCAGAGAGGCAATCCACCATGCGATAATGAGGAAGAACATGGGTGCAACTCACTTCATAGTGGGAAGAGACCATGCCGGCGTTGGCGACTACTACGGTCCCTACGAAGCATGGGATATGTTCGACAACTTCCCAGACCTTGGCATAACCCCAATGTTCATCAGGGAGGCCTTCTACTGCAAGAAGTGTGGTGGAATGGTTAACGCAAAGATATGCCCCCACAGTGAGGAGTTCCACGTCCACATAAGCGGAACCAAGCTCAGGAAGATGATAATGGCTGGCGAGCAACCTCCAGGGTATATGATGAGGCCTGAAGTTTATGAGGTCGTTAGGAGCTTCGAGAATCCGTTCGTTGAGTAACTTTCTATATATTTTTGCGGGGTGAGTTAGGTGAACCTAATCATTCACCACTGGGACACCGATGGAATAACCTCAACGGCCCTTCTCATTAAGGCCCTCAAACTGGAGGAGTTCACTAACCTAACCGCACCAATAGGTGAGTTCAGGTTCGATGAGAGAATCTGGGAGGCCATAGGCAGGGCCGAAAAGCTCTACGTCCTCGATTTCAACGTTCCCGGGGAAGTTAAGAATGTGAAAATCCCCACGCTCTTCATCGACCACCATAATCAGGGGAGAATCAAGAACCCCCTAGTAAAACAGATAAACCCCTCTCTTGAAGGAAACTACTATCCCTCGTGCTCCCTCGTCGTTTCGGAGCTTTTCGAGTTATTCAACGCGTGGACAGCCCTTGGAGTTGTGGGAGATATAGGGAAGAGAGCCTTTGGGTTAAATACAGTCAGGGAACTTCTCAAAAGGGAAGGCCTGTCCGAGGAAGAGGCCCTGAGGGTGGTAGAGCTCATCGACTCCAACTACATAACAATGGACAGGAGAGCCGTGGAGGAAGCCGTTGGGGTCCTCCTTGAAAACAACGTCAGGGACCTCCTTGAGTATGAACCATGGGTTAAAAAAGTCGAGGCGATAAGAAAAGCCGTTGACGATGCAATGTCCAGGGTAGAGGAAAGAAAAGGCTTTGTCCTCGTCAGGTTTGAAAGTCCCTTCAACATTATCTCCAAAGTCGCGAGAAAGCTCGTGTGGGAGAAGGGATATCAGGGAGCAATCGTAATAAACGGGGACTTCCACGGGAAGGCACAGCTCTACTTCAGGGTCTCGCCCGAAATTGCAGGGAGAATCGACATGGCCAGTATAATAAAGGAAGTTAAACAACTTGGCACCAACGCTGGAGGAAAGAGAGAGGTTCTCGGTTGCATCTGCGAGAAAGAAAAAGTTGAAATGGTCTTGGATGCAATAGAAAAGCGTCTGAGGTGGTAAGATGTTTGAGGAGAAGGTTAGGGAAGGTATGGCCGAGACAAAGAGGCTCTTCGTCATAGGCCTCGATTCAGCTCCGCCGGAGTTGCTCTTCGGGAAGTTTTACGATGATTTACCGAACCTCAGAAAGCTCATCGAGCGCTCGATTCATGGGCCTATGAAAACAGGGATCCCGGCCATAACGATTCCAATGTGGATGGTGATGGTGACAGGAAAGACTCCGGGTGAACTAGGACTCTACGGCTTCCGACACAGAAGGGGTTATAGCTACACCGAGTACTGGATTGCCCACAGTAAGAAGGTGAAGGAACCAACCCTCTGGGATTATCTTGGCGAAAAAGGAAGGAAATCTATAATAGTCGGCGTCCCACCAACCTATCCACCGAAGCCAATTAAAGGCCATCTCGTCAGCTGTTTTATAACCCCCGATGCTAGCGTGGACTACACCTATCCGAAGGAGCTCAAGGGTGAGATTGAACGTCTAGTCGGCGAGTACATCTTCGACGTCCCCTTCAGAAAGGAGGCCAAAGACGAAGTCAAGGAAGGCCTCTGGGAGATGACGGAGAAGAGGTTTGAGGTCATCAGATACTTACTTCAGGAGAAGGAGTGGGACTACTTCCACTTTGTCGAGATTGGCCTCGACAGGGTTCACCACGCCTTCTGGCGCTACTTCGACCCGAACCACCACCTCTATCCTGGAAAAGGGAACAAATACGAGACCGTTATTCCAGACTACTGGAAGCTTCTGGACAGGGAAATCGGAAAGACACTGAAGTTGATAGACCTCGACGAAACCGCTGTTATGATAGTCTCAGACCACGGAATAAAGGCCATGCACGGAAACTTCGCCGTCAACCAGTGGCTTGCCGAGGAGGGTCTCCTGAAGGTAAAGAACCCGGAGGTTCTCCACGACGGGAAGATTAAACGCTTCGAGCAGATAAAGGTGGACTGGAAGGAAACGACGGCGTGGGGATGGGGCGGCTACTACTCCAGAGTTTTCCTCAACGTAAAGGGCAGGGAGCTCTTCGGAAAGGTTCCGAAGAGCAAATTCGATGAGGTAAGGGACGAGGTTGCTGAGCTTATACGCTCAATTAGGGGGCCAAACGGCGAGAAGTGGGACAACAGAGTTTACTATCCAGAGGATATCTATCCTGTCACCAGGGGTAGCAAGCCTGACATAATGGTCTACTTCGACAACCTGAACTGGCGTGCCGCTGGAACCGTCGGCTGGGAGAGCAACTATCTCCCGGAGAACGATACCGGTCCAGATGATGCCAACCACTCAGAGGTTGGCGTATTCTCGCTCTACCTGCCCGGATTAGATGAGAAGAAGCAGACACAGCTCACAATCTACGATGTTGCACCAACAGTACTTAACCTCTTTGGCCTGAGGGAGGAGGCGGAGAGGCTGAGGGGACAAAGCATCCTCCCGTGAGTCCCTTAATTTTTTAAGTCCTTAATGGGCTTAATACTGGGGATAAAAATGAAGAACCTTGAGAGAGGCTTCACGATATGGCTTACAGGCCCAAGCGGTGCAGGAAAGACAACTCTAGCGGTGAAACTCGCAAAAAGATTAAAGGAGATGGGCTACCGCGTTGAAATACTCGATGGCGACACAATCAGGAAGACACTCTACCCGAACCTTGGGTTCTCCAGAGAGGCCAGAGAGTTGCACAACCGAGTTGTCATCCACATGGCAAAGTTACTCAGCAGGAACGGGGTTATAGCGATAGTCTCGTTAATCTCACCCTACAAAGCCGTCCGCGAGTACGCGAGGAAGGAGATAGGGAATTTCATCGAAGTCTACGTTTACGCCCCCCTGGAGGTCAGAATCCAGCGCGACCCCAAGGGACTCTACGCAAAGGCCATCAAGGGTGAAATTAGAGGTCTAACAGGTTATGACGGGGTTTATGAGGAGCCTGAGAACCCGGAGGTAAAGGTGGACAGCTCAAAGATGACACCAGAGGAGGAGGTAGATGCAGTAATAGAGAAGGTCAGGGAGCTCGGTTACCTGTGAGGTGGTTTAGTGATAACGTTCATCGTTCTGGGTTTCATCGTTGGGTTCCTCATAGGTCTCACCGGCGTGGGCGGGGGTTCGCTGATGACGCCCACCCTCATTTTTCTTGGCGTCCAGCCCTTAACGGCCGTTGGAACCGATTTGCTCTACGCTACCGTCACAAGGGTCTTTGGAGTTTTCTTCCACGGGAAGAGGGGGCACGTGAGGAAGGACATAGCCTTCCGGCTCCTTGCAGGAAGCGTTCCGGCGGTTCTCATAGGGAGCTACGCCGTGAGACACATTCCAACGGAAATCCTCAACCATTACCTAACGCTCGTTCTCGGGTCGATTCTAATAATAACTGCAACGCTGGGAATCCTGAAAGGAGAAATAAAGGTTCCTGTAAAGCCGAGGTGGGCCTACGTTTATCTTCTCGGCTTCATCGTTGGTTTAACGGTTCAGTTCACCTCCGTTGGGGCTGGGGTAATAGTCAGCTTCACCCTTATGAACATCGCACGTATTAACCCCAAGGAAGTCGTCGGGACGACGATTCTCTATGGGCTGGTGTTGTCGGCAATGAGTTTCCTGAGCTACGCGAGTATGGGGAGTGTTGATTACTTCCTAGCCGGAGCACTTATCATTGGAACCATCCCAGGAGTCTACCTCGGAACGCACGTCAATGCCTGGGTTGATAAGGAAAAACTGAAAAAGGCCATTAATCTGATAATACTCCTCATTGGGCTGGCAATAGTAATCAAAAGGCTCACGTGACGGTGAGAACATGAGCGACGAGGTTGTAACCGAGCTTGGAAGGGCCGCGAGAGGCGGGGCAATAGCATTGGTTGGAATGGTTGTCTCGGCGGTGTTAGGATTTCTAGTGAGGGCCGTGATAGGCCGATATTTCGGTCCCAAGGAGTATGGAACCTACAACTTGGCGATGACCGTTTTCACGATAACCCTCGTTGTTGTCATGCTGGGCTTTCCCATGGGAATCCAGAGGCAGGTCTCCTATTTTCTCAACACCAGAAGGGAAAAAACGCCAGAGCTCATATCCACGGGGCTGATTCTGATAACCCTGACTTCCACCGGAGGCCTGCTGGTTCTTGAGGTTATAAAGGGTATTTTACCGGCGTACATCGGGGGAGGGGAGCTCTTCACAGAAATGCTGGGAGTTCTGGCCCTTGCACTTCCCCTGAACGCTGTTTTTAATATAATGATAGCCACAACACAAGGGTTTGGTAGGGTCAGGGAATTTCTGTTCTACGGAAAGATAGGCATGCCGCTGACGTACTTTCTCCTGACTGTTATCGTAATCCTCGTGGCAGGAAAAATAACCTACGTTCCAATCGCATTCCTAACGACGTATCTCATTCTTCTCACAGTTCTCACGGAGGACCTTCTCAGAAAAAACATCCTGCCGGGAGGGTTAATGTTCTCAAAAGAACTCGCCAAGCTCCTGGTTCTCTTTTCAATACCCCTCATGGCCTCCAATCTGGTTGCATTCATAATGACATGGACCGACACTTTAATGCTCGGGCACTTCTTGGGGGATAAAATAGTCGGAATTTACAACGCCGCGGGCCCAATAACGAGGTTCATACCAGTGTTTCTAGCCTCTTTTACAGTCATATACACCGCACTTACAACGGGTTTTTACTCAAGGGGTGAAATCGAAAAAATCAGAAAGTTCTACGTTTCAATAACAAAATGGGTGGTTCTTCTAACGTTCCCGTTGTTTATACTCATAGTTGCCTACCCAATACCTGTTCTGAGGACGTTCTTCGGGGAACAGTACGTATCTGCCTGGAAACCTATGATAATCCTGGCTGTTGGCTTCATGTTCCACTCGATAGTTGGTCCCAACGGGTTAACCCTAATCACGATGGGGAAACCTAGTGAGGATATGAAGGGAAACCTCATAGGGGCAACGCTTAACATAGTTCTGAACTACATCTTGATACCGCTCTATGGAATGGTAGGTGCCTCAATAGCCACGGCAGTTTCATATGTTGTCGCCAATATATATAAAAGCATAGTGCTTGCCAATCGAGGGATACACCCCTTTGAGAAGAATTACGTAAAAATTCTCATAACGGGAATCGCCATGACAGGGGTTGCACTTTTCCTTAAAGCGGAGAGCATATTCTCCGCAGTTATGTACACGTTTTTGGTGTCCCTTACATTCTATGCAGTTATTCTCGTTAGTGGAGCCTTCGACAAAGTTGACGTTGATATAATAAAACTTGCTGAAAAAAAGTTTGGCGTAAGGGCAGGTCTCATAGCAAGACTCATTAAAAGGTTTAGCAGTTGATTAAGAAGGATAAGTTTTTAGTAGAAACCACATCACATAAACAAGGAATCTCCAAAATAACCCAATGATAAATAACTCGGGGGGAAAGTCATGAAAGCTCTTATCCTTTCAGGTGGTTACGGCACTCGGTTAAGACCCCTAACTTATTCCCAACAGAAGCAACTGATTCCCGTCGCCAACAAGCCAGTCCTGTTCTACGCTATCGAGGACGTTATAGAAGCGGGAATAGATGAAATTGGAATCATCGTCGGACCCAACGCAGAGCAGGTTAAAAAAACAGTCTTAAGCAGAAAATGGGACGCCAAAATAGAATTCATTTACCAAGGCGAACCCAAAGGCCTGGCACATGCAATTCTGGTCGCCAAGGATTTCCTTGGAGATGAAGACTTCGTCATGTACCTCGGAGACAACATCCTCAAGGAGGGCATAGTCAAACACAAAGAACACTTTGAGAAAGGAAACTACGACGCGAGCATACTCCTTACAGAGGTTCCGAATCCCCAGCAGTTCGGTGTTGCAGAGCTGAGTGAAGATGGAAAAACAATAAAGAGACTCGTTGAAAAACCCAAGGTTCCTCCTAGTAACCTTGCGCTGGTTGGTATATACTTCTTCAAGCCCATTATTCACAAGGCCGTTAGAAGCATAAAACCCTCATGGAGAAACGAGCTTGAAATAACCGACGCAATCCAATGGCTCATAGACCACGGCTACAAGGTGGGCTGGACAAAAGTCACTGGCTGGTGGAAGGACACAGGAAAACCAGAGGATTTACTTGAGGCAAACAGGCTCATACTGGATGACATAAAAACTAACATCGAAGTTGAAACTAAAGCCAGAATCCATGGAAGGGTTGTCATTGGCAAGGGCACCATAATAGACGAGAACACGGTGATAAAGGGTCCTGTTGTTATTGGAATGAACGTCAGGATAAAGAACTCCTACATAGGACCCTACACGAGCATTGGTGACAACGTTGTTATTGAGAACACCGAGATAGAAGATTCCATCGTGCTTCAAGATACTGAAATACGAAACGCAGGTAGAATCGTCGAGAGCCTTATCGGGAGAAGGGTTAAGATCCTAAAGAGTGAAACCCACCCACTTGGAAAGAAGCTCGTCGTAGGCGATAACTCGCGCATAATCCTGTGAGGTGGAAGAATGAAACTCCTAGTAACAGGAGGAATGGGCTTCATAGGGAGTAACTTTATCCACTACATACTTGAGAAACACGATGACTGGGAAGTAATAAACCTTGACAAGCTCGGCTATGGCTCAAATCCGGCGAACCTGAAGGATATAGAGAACGACCCAAGGTACACCTTTGTTAAGGGGGATATAACGGACTTTGAGCTGATGAGGGAACTCGTGAAGAAGGTTGACGCTATCGTGAACTTCGCCGCCGAAAGCCACGTGGACAGGAGCATTTCAAGTCCCAAGCACTTCCTGAGGAGCAATGTAATCGGCACTTATACGATTCTCGAAGCAATACGAAAGGAGAATCCAGAAGTTAGATTTGTCCACATCAGCACTGATGAGGTTTATGGGGACATTGTGAAGGGTTCATTCACCGAAAAGGACGCGTTGATGCCCTCTTCACCCTACTCCGCAACCAAAGCCGCAAGCGATGTTCTTGTTCTCGGCTGGACGAGAACCTACAACTTGAACGCATCTATAACACGCTGTACAAACAACTACGGCCCCTACCAGTTCCCGGAAAAGCTCATCCCCAAGACAATTATACGGGCCAGCATGGGGCTGAAAGTCCCAATTTATGGCACCGGGGAGAACGTGAGGGACTGGCTCTACGTCGAAGACCACGTGAGGGCAATCGAGGCCGTTCTGCTCAGGGGCGAGTCAAGGGAAATTTACAACATCTCTGCAGGAGATGAAAAGACAAACATTGAAGTCGTTAAAACAATTCTCAAACTCCTCGGAAAGGATGAGTCGCTAATAGAGTTTGTTGAAGACAGGCCCGGACACGATTTAAGGTACTCGCTCGATTCGTGGAAGATAACGAGGGATTTGAAGTGGAGGCCAAGGTATAGCTTCGAGGAAGGCATAGAGAAGACGGTCAGGTGGTATCTTGAAAACGAATGGTGGTGGAGGCCACTGGTAAACGAGAAGATTCTCCACCCAACACCATGGAAAATAGGGTGGTGAAAGTGTCATTCAAGTTCAGACATCTTGAAATTCCAGATGTTATCCTAATCAAACCCCGTGTTTTTGAAGATGACCGGGGCTTTTTTATGGAAACTTACAAAAAACCTGATTTTGAGAAAGCTGGAATAAAAGGAGAATTCATTCAAGACAATCACTCTCGCTCGAAATACGGTGTTTTAAGAGGTCTCCACTTCCAGCGCGAGCCCTACGCTCAGGCCAAAATTGTTAGAGTCATACGAGGGGTTATCTACGATGTCGCCGTGGATTTAAGAAGGGACTCGCCAACATTTGGCAAATATATAGAGGTCATACTCTCCGAGCACAACAAGTGGCAGCTCTACATTCCAAGGGGCTTCGCTCATGGTTTCGTTGTGCTGAGTGACGTTGCTGAAGTAGTCTACAAGGTGGACAACGTCTATGCACCAGATTATGAAGGCGGAATAATCTGGAACGACCCAGAGTTAGGCATAAACTGGCCCGTTGATAATCCAATAGTCTCGGAAAAAGACAAGAAATGGCCAACACTAAAGGAGGCAATTAAGCGAGGATGGGTCTTTTGAGGTGATTAGATGAGGGTTGCGATAATCGGCGCCAGCGGTCAGCTTGGGACAGATCTAGTGGAAGTCTTCGGAGAAGACCCGTCTTTTGATGTTATCCCACTGACTCATAAAGACTTAGACGTTACTGTTCCCGAGACCATGAAGGTGCTGAAAGAGCTGAAGCCTGACATTATCATCAACACAGCCGCATATGTGAGGGTTGATGACGCCGAACTTTATCCGGAGAAGGCCTTTGCCGTCAACGCCATCGGTGCGCTGAACGTTGCCAAGATTTCCCGTGATATTGATGCCATCAACGTCTACATCAGCACAGACTACGTCTTTGACGGCAAGAAAAGAAAACCTTATACTGAGGAAGACGCCCCAAATCCAATAAACATCTATGGAACCAGCAAGTATGCCGGAGAGATTTTTACGAGGAATTATTCCGAAAAGTACTATATTATCAGGGTTGCAAGCCTGTACGGGAAGGCTGGAGCCAGGGGAAAGGGTGGCAACTTTGTAAATTGGGTTATTGAAAGAGCAAAGCTGGGAGATGAGCTGAAAATTGTGAACGACCAGTTCATGAGCCCAACATATACTATGGACGTTGCAAAGACTCTGAAGGAGTTTCTGAAAATCTCGCCTGAGTGGGGAATCTATCACATGGTCAACGAAGGCTACTGCTCATGGTACGAGTTCGCTAAAACGATATTTGAAATCTTAGGATGGGACGTTAAGATAAAACCCATAAAGTCAAGTGAGCTCAACAGGCCAGCTAGGAGGCCAAAATTTTCGGCACTTGAAAACATGGAACTCCACAGGCTCAATCTCAAGATGCCCTCATGGAAAGATGGTCTAAAAAGATACCTCAAGGAGGATATATTCAATGTCAGTGAAAAATCTTGCCTTACGTGCTAAACCAATAAAGAGAGTCTTACATCTTGGATATAAAATGAAAAAGGAGAGAGAATACAACAATGCATTTAGAAACAGGATAAAAAATATTAAAGATATAAATGTAAAGATAAGAAATAAATTCAACGTTATTATAGTCGTCGCGGACTGCATGAGATTTAAAAACACTAGCCTCAACAACTATGAACGAGATACAACTCCCTTTTTGAATTCTCTTTCGATAAAAGGAAAAGCAGTATCCGCGGCACCTTGGACCCACCCCTCTGTTGCATCAATTATGACCGGAATGTATCCCCATAATCATGGTGCCTACATCCACTCTAAGCTTAGAAACTTTGATAATCCAAGGAACATTAAAGGGATAAGACGGAAGTATTTAACAATACCAGAGATTAGTGCCTTAAATAGTTATGATGTATATTTTGCGACTTCCATAGACGTTGCGTCCTTCCCTATGAGGGGAAGGAGTCCTGTAAAAATTTATCCAGGAGAAACAAGGGGAATTACGTTGGTAAATGACTTTTTAAGATGGGCCAAAAAAGAAAAAAACAAAAACTTTTTTGCATATATCCATCTCGGAGATACTCACGAACCTCTCAATCCCCCAAAGGAGTTCAGGAACTATTTTGGGGAAGTTGAGAACATACCAAACATTGAGAGATGGGCATTTCAGCGCATAGAAGAACAAAAAGGTGAGGAATTTGAAAGGTTTAAGGAGAATAAAATTCTCCTATATGATAATACTATCAGATACGTAGACTGGCTGTTTGAAGAACTATATAATGGCCTTGAAAAGGCAGGATTGCTAAAGGATACTCTCATTATTTTTACGGCCGATCATGGGGAAGAGTTCTGGGAACATTCGAAACTTGAAGCCAAATACTTCTATGACCCTAGAGGAATTTATGGCGTAGGACATGGTCATAATGTCTTCAGGGAGATTATAGAAGTTCCCCTTGCAATTGAAGGGCCAATAGAAAATGTTAAAATTAAAAGACGTTCCCTTGTTGATGTATTTTCCACAATCATGGATTTATGGGAAGTCGAGCTCCCATACAAAACAGACGGGCGGTCTCTTCTTAAACGACCAAAAAAGTTCCTTCTTAGCGAGGCTACTGGTTATGGCTATGAAAAGAAGGCATTTATTGTAAAGGATTGGAAATTACTCCATGCCCCCGATGACAAAGTTGAATGGTTATTCTCTCTTGATAGGGATAAAAATGAACTCAATCCTATAAAGGATGAGGATGCTATAAAACCCTTCAAAGGGAGACTACTTTCCATACTCGCAAGGGACGAGATATCCTAGCGTATGGAGGATATCTTGGTGGATGTAACCACTCGCAAAAATTTTGTAATTTCTCTTTTCATGTGTCTCAGAATGATATCATCAATCTCTGTTGTCGGGTCATACGGCTTAATGTATTCAAACTTCCAATCATTAACGTTAAAGATTGCCTTGAATGCTCTATGATACACTGCAATACGATACTTTTCGAGTTTTTTGACAAATAGTTTTTCTCGTTTTGAATTAATAGAGACCCTCCCTGCAATCCCATAGGACTCCGCAAAAACAGTATCAGAGAACAGCACCTTTTTTGAAGGTATTTTACCAAGAGCAACGTGTGTAATAAGGGATTTCAGTGACGTTAAACTAATCCAAGAGCCCTGAACCACTGTTTTATCCAAGTTAGGGGACATCCATTGGGGATATTTTATAAAGAGAGGAACCATTAATAGCTCATCATATAAAAAATTCCCATGACCAATTCTACCGTGCTCTCCAAGCAACTGACCATGATCACTCGTTACAACAACAAGAGAGTTATCTAGGACATTGTGCTTTTTTAAAACAGAAAGCAACTCAAATAGTTTTTTCCCAAGATACTCAGATTCCGTTACATACCTTTGTCTCCATGCAGTCACTAGACCCATGTCCAAAGAATTCGTCTTTAGGTTATCAGATAGGATTTTTAAATTGTCGTTGACGAGATAGGGTTCATGCATTTCGATTGAATTTATAAAGATGAACATATTCTCGGACTTATTTTTGGAAAGATACCTGTTTAAGTAAGATATAATTTGTGATATTCCTTTTTCAGTTGGCCAATGCTTAAACAGTGCAAAAAAATGTTTATAAAATATCTGCATTAAGTATTGAGCACCGCCCTTTAAGAGTAATCCGTAGTGGTTCTTTCGCACTAGCTCTAAAAATATATTCCGGAAGTTGCTCTGATTCGGAACAATTTTTCGAAGTATTTCCCTATCTGAATCCGACAAAAACTTTATCTCAGGTATTGGTGGGACATAATAGACATTATCAAATCCAACAAAGCCAAAATGAGGATGAACGAAAAAGTTAGACGTCAATAGAGCGGTATTATATCCAAATTCCTTTAATTTAAACGTTAGTAGATTGTCCTTTTTATCGAGTTTAACACTCGGTATCTTTCTATTTTTTGTTTCATGAGCCCCATGAAAAGCGGGGTACAGTCCTGTGAGCATTGAAGCATGACTTGGAATAGTCCAAGGGGCGGGAGCTATTGCCCGCTCATAGGAAACAAATCCGAACTTTTCCAACACATTTCTAACAGGAATGTCGTAGTCTTTCCTGAGGGTATCTAATATGATAACTATTAAGTTAGGTAGCTCCCCCATCCTCACTACCCTCGCTTGATATTAGTTCAAATCTGACACGATATTTCCACTCTCCCCAGAGAGGCTTTATAAGGGCTGGCAACTCACCAGTGTACTTTGTAACCTTTCTAGGGCCGTACCACTCCCATGTCTTTTCAACAAGTTCCTTTGCTATAATTCTCCAGAAAGTATCCCAATCTCTAATTCCTTTTATTCTTTTTAATATCTCATCATAGTATGCCCAATTGTGTTTGTTGTAAAACTTTTTGTGTTCCTCTATTCTTCTAATGTAATTCCCTGGGAAAATTGCGTAGTAATGATGCACAGGTTTAGGCACATACGCGTAATGAATTGACTTTAAAACATTCAAGGGATGTCGTATGTTTTTTATTATACTCTCCAAAATCCCTAAGGGGGTAAAAAACACACTGCCACTATCCCCAAGTAGTCTAATATGGTCATCTTTTTTGAAAAAAGTAGGAGCCCATAGTTCAGGCTTAATAACCCAATTCCCAACAAAATAGAGGTAGGGAACATAGAAAATCTTGATATTACGGTACATACTTGCTAGGAACAATAAATACTCTATTGTATCCCTCTCAAAAAAATGGTCAGGATCAAGTTTTAAAATGTAGTCACCAGAACTTTCTTCTATAATCTTATTTAAGAGATCCGAAAAAACATGAGATTTTACTCTTTTATTTGACACCCACTTCTTCCGAACTATAAAAACTTTATCCTCATGCATCTCTTGAAGTTTTTTCAAGATTGTATAAGTTTCATCATCGCTATAACCCTCACATATCATCAGCTCATCACAATAAGGAAGCACAGACAGAATTACTTCTAAAAATGGATATCCCTGAGAAACTAAATTTCTTGCAAGCATTATGCAAGTGACTTTGAGTTTACTTGGCAACAAGACACCCCCTAATAGCCTCCGCGACGTATTTTACTTCCTCCTCACTAAGCCAAGGACTCATTGGGATTGATAGTATTCTTTGGGACACACGTTCTGTAATGGGTAGCTCAACATTGAAACCAAGCTTAGTGTACGCAGGTTGAAGATGAACTGGAACAGGGTAATGTATCTGAACGTGTATACCTTTACTAAGGAGACACTTCTCAAGTTCATCCCGTTTGTCATGTTGAACAACATATAGATGGTAAACATGTTTAGCCCATTCTTTTTCAATAGGCGTGATTATATCTGTATCTATTAAGAGCTCTTTATATACCCGAGCGATTTTCCTTCTTCTTTGGTTCCATTTATCCAGATACTTCAGCTTCACTCTCAAAACAGCCGCTTGAATCTCATCGAGTCTACTATTAACACCCACAAACTCGTGATAATACTTCCGAGGCGACCCATAGTTTCTCATCATTCTCAATTTATCAGCAAGTTCGTCATCATTTGTAGCTATCGCACCGGCATCACCATATGCCCCAAGGTTTTTGGTTGGATAGAAACTAAAACAAGACACATGCCCAATACTACCAACTTTTTTTCCTTTATACTCCGCTCCATGAGCCTGGCTTGCATCTTCTATCACATACAGTCCATAATCATTTGCTATTTCCATTATAGGAGCCATGTCAGCAGGATGACCGTAAATATGCACCGGGATGATGGCCTTTGTTCTTTCGGTAATTGCATTCTCAAGTTGGGATACGTCCATCGTATATGTCTCAGGATCTATATCAACAAATACCGGTCTAGCACCATTCCTCGTAATAGCGTCAACAGTTGAGATAAAAGTATGAGAAACCGTTATAACTTCATCTTCCTTTCCGATGCCTAGGGCTTTTACAGCAAGATATAATGCATCTGAACCAGAATTCACACCAATCACATGCTTTGTTCCAATGTATTGGCCAAACTCCCTTTCAAAAGCTACAAGCTCTTCCCCTAAAATAAACCATCCTCTCTCAAGAACCCTGCCTATTGCAAGGTCTATTTCCTCCTTAATCTCCCGGTATTCCCGTTTTAGGTCTACCAGCGGTATCATAACATTCTCACCACTTTTTCGTTACCAGTTTCATCTATGATTTTTTTATATTCTTTTCCACAGACACATTTTGCGTATCCTTTTTCATTAAACTCTAAATCTCTCCCGCACTCGCAAACCCAACCCCGTAACCTTGCAGGAACACCATAAACCAATGCATAGTCCGGCACATCCTTAGTAACAACAGAGCCAGCACCTATCATTGCCCACCGTCCAATTGTCACACCACATATTATGGTAGCATTTGCTCCAATGCTTGCCCCCTCCTTTATGTATGTTTTGATGAATTTAGGAGGATACACTTTACTCCGAGGCCGTAAATCGTTTGTGAAGGTTACATTTGGTCCAATGAATACATTATCTTCTATTCTTACCCCATCCCATAGTTGAACGCCATTTTTTATTGTAACATTGTCACCCACAATAACATCGTTTTCCACAAATACATGGTCACAGATATTGCAATTTCTACCAATTTTTGCACCCGGAAGAACATGAGCAAATGCCCAGATTCTTGTTCCTTCTCCAACGTGTTCACTCTCAACGAGAGCATTAGGATGAATAAAAACTCCCTTTTGCTCAAGTTTTTTTCTTATTCTTACCAAGCGCTCGTTATAGTCTTGATATTTTTTTTGCAACTCTCCTATCAGACTCATCCCAAACCCCCTCCCTGACCATGCGCTTGAATGTGTCGTAATCCCGGATGTAATCGTCCTCATCATAAATTTCAGAAGCCAACACTAAAGCAACGGAATTAGATGAAAAGTTTACTAATTCTCTCCACATTCCCGGAGGGATATAAAGCCCATAATGAGGCCTGTTCAAGAAGAAACTCTTTTTCCGGTATCCATCATCAATCACGACTTCAAAACTGCCACTTACTGCAATTATTACTTGCTCTAATGAAATATGGGCATGACCTCCCCTTACGGCGCCCGTAGGGACATCGTAAAGATAGTATATCCGTTTCAGCTCAAATGGGATGTGCTTATATTGTTCTATGAAGGTCAGATTTCCCCGATAATCATGAACAACAGGAAATGAAATGATTTTGCACAAATTTATTCTTCCTGACTTTACAGCATTGTCCATTAAATCCGCCACCAACAGACTTTTAGAATAGAAAACTTATAATAATATCGGTGATTCAATGCCATTACGAGTTTCAATTATTATATTAAACTGGAACAACTGGCAAGCCACAATCGAGGCAATAGAATCGGTTCATCGCTCCAATTTTGAAGATTATGACGTTATAGTTGTTGATAACGCGTCCACAGATGAATCAGTTAAAAAAATAAAAGAGTATTCAGTAGGCAACATAAGACTAACTTCCAAGTACCTTACAATGAACTCACTCAACAAACCTCTCCACATCTTTGAACTGTCGGAGGGAGAAGCCAAGAGAGGAAAGTTCAACAAGGCCCTCTATAGAAAGATAGACCCAGACAGAAGACTTATTTTAATTAGAAACAGAAAAAATTATGGGTTCGGTGGAGGAAACAACGTTGGGATTAAATTCGCTCTTACCGTTCTTAAACCGGACTATATCCTTCTTCTCAATAATGACGCCCTAGTAGCTCCCAAAACCCTTTCTAGACTAGTTGAGAGTGCAGAAACCCTCAAGGCAGGTGTTGTTACTCCCAAAATTCTTTGGGCGAGAAATCCCCATCTAATTGACAGCGCGGGTGGGGAATATTCAAAAAACGGATACAGCTTTGATAGGGGAAAGTTTAAACCGTCTAGAGAGTTCAACAATCGGGAAGAAGTCTCCACAGTCTGTGCAGCATGTTCTCTTTATTCTTCTCGGACACTTGAAAAAGCAGGATTATTCAACGACAGGCTATTTTTCCTTTATTATGAGGACACCGATTTAGCATCGAGAATAAGGTGGGCAGGGGAAAAGTTAATCTATGAACCCTCTGCAGTAGCTTATCATTATGGGGGAAAAAGTACAAAAGGACTTGAAATCAGTGACTTGGTAGTTTCCCATTCCCTCAAGGGCCATCTGCTTTGTGCAATAATTAACCTTCCAAAGAAGTACGCTCCCCTATACGTTCTAGGTAACGTTGTATATGCCCTCTACAACTTTATCTTGAGAAGAAAAATAAAAGCAGTTGCTGAGGGTTATTTGATGCTTCTCTCAGCTCTTCCAAGAGCTATAAGAGAAAGAAATAATGTCAAGAGGAAAATTAGTGAAGAAGAGTTCTCAAGGCTTTTGATTTTAAAATGGAGAGCTTTTTAGCTTGTTTTCTGTTTTCAAAAAGTTTCTCAAGCTCCAAGTTAAAACTCATTGGAGACATTCTCAAACAAAAAGTTGCTACTTCATTTGGAATCTCCGCATCATCAAAAACCACAACGGGCTTTCCCCTCGCCAAAGCTTCCAATATCGGCAGTCCCCAGCCCTCGTACTTTGATGCATGAACGTAAACGTCCAGAGAGTCGTAGAACTCAATCAGCTCCCCATCAGGGACGAAACCGAGGAGTTTTATCCGTTTGTCGCCTTCAGCAAGCCCTCTAACCCTCTCAAACTCCTCCCCTGTTCCGGCGAGGAGTAACCTAGCGCTCGGGTTGTTCCAGCGCTTGAAGAGCTCAACGAGCAGAGCATGCCTCTTGTGGTAGTCCATCCTTGAGATGTAGCCTATCGTGAAAGTCCTCTGCTCCTTAAACTTACCCACTCCCCTTGGAACCGTGAAAAAGCGCTCGTCTATCGGCTGGTGAACAACACGGATTTTATCCTCTGAAATCCCTCCGAGGCGGACAAGGTCAACCTTGGTGAGATGGGACACGGCGTAAACAATGTCGTATCCTCTCGCCGAGAGGAGGCCGAGACGGATGAAAAACCTCTCCAGAAAACCCTTTAGACCCTTTCTCGGATGCTTCAGGGGTATTAGGTCGTGGATGGTTATCCTCTTCTCGGTCTTTGGCTTGAGAAGGGGGAGCGCTATCCCCTCGATAACGCCGACGGCATGGTAAACGTCACACCTAGAACGAACGAGCCAGAGGGGGACTTTAAAAAACTGCCAGAGAAGGTAGAAGAGCCTCTCGGGAGGAGAAAGTTCAACCTCATGCCCCTCTTTCGCCAGTCTCTTCATTAGGTTTCTCGTGTAGACCGCTATCCCCCCAGCTTTCGTATTAACGCGCCTGACGATTAGGCAAATTCTCATCAGCCCTCACCCCGATAGACCCTGAGGAGCATCTTTACAACATCGCCCCAGTCGTAATGTTTGGCTTTTTCCCTCGCAAAGAGGCCGAACTTTCTGGAACTCCCATATGCCCTGAGGAGAGCCTGTGCGAACGCTTTTGGACTGTTATCAACGATAAAGCCGTTCTTCCCGTTCTCGACAAGGTACTTCGAGGCGTTCATCGGGTGTTCCACTGTAACAACTGGGATTCCAGAGGCCATCGCCTCCATAACGACAAGACCGAATCCCTCCCTTCTTGAGGGAAAGGCGAAAACTTTGGAGGCTTTCATAAGCGAGAGGACATCCCGGTAATCCTCCAGAAAGCCCGTGAAGATAACATTCTTCTTAATCCCCAACTCCCGCGCAAGAAGTTCAAGTTTTCTTCTCTCCGGACCGTCGCCGACAATGATAGCCCTAAAGTCAGGAAATTCGCCTTTGAGGAGGGCCAACGAAGTTAGTAGAAAATCAACACCCTTCTCCGGAATTAGCCTGCCGACAAATATGAAGTCAGATTTAAGTTCAGCAGGCTTCACCGAACGAATCAGATTAATATCTATCCCGTTGGGAACAAGATAGATTGGCTTTCTAAGGCCCGCTCCGATTAGGTCAAGCCTCGTCTTTTGGGAAACAGAGATGTGCCTCTCGAAGGAGAACAGGCCCCTCTCAATGGTTCTCCCTATTAAACCAGCCCACCCGAGGTAGTCAAGCCAGTAGCCCCCCCAGAACTCGTGCCAAGTTATAAAGACGTTCTCTTTGTCGAGAACTCTAAGAGAGTGTGCCGGCAAATACGGGCTCGCCTGACAGTCTATAACATCAAAGCGCTCACCTTTGAGCAGGGGAACGAGGGAGATGGAGTGGAGTAAAGGGGGGAGTATTGAACGCCTTCCGCCAGAATAGAGATTACTAACGCGAACCGTGCCGTGGTAGTAAACCCCATCACGCTCGACTTCGGAACTCCCTTCCCAGTGCCTGTAACCGTAAACGTGAACCTCGTGGGACTTTGCTAACCTAACCGCGAGCTCGTAGATTCTCTTTTCAACTCCACCCTTAACCCAGGGGTAGATAACGTCGTAGACGAAGGCTATTCTCAAACTCTCCATCGCCACGGATTTGTCCGCTAACGTTTATAAGACCATCTAATGAGATTAGCCCAGCGGAAAAAGGGTGTTGAACCATGGTGAGCACCGCGGTTATAGTGATAATGGCGATAACCGTCTTCTGGCTCGTTCTCTACTCCCTGTTCGGAAAGAAGGAGATAGACCCCGAAACGGGAGAGCCCATAGAAAAGGAAGAGGGGTTAAGCGTTGACTTTCTAATCGCCATGTGGAGGACCAAGAGGCTCCTTGGCTTCATAGACAGGCTTTCAAAGCTCAACCCCCGGTTCTGGAAGGTTTATGGTGACATAGGGATAGCCCTCGGCTACATGGGAATGGTCTACGTCTTCTATGCCCTTCTCATGACGGCTTTGAAGACCCTCCAGACGAAGAAGAGCCCCGCAGGGGTTCAGCTGGTAATACCAGGTGTGACGATTCCCCTCTGGTACGGCCTCATAGGCCTCGCCGTGGTTATGGTCGTCCACGAGTTGAGCCACGGTGTTGTAGCGAGGGCCGAAAAGCTTCCCCTCAAATCGGTTGGCCTAGTTCTACTCGCCGTAATACCGGGAGCCTTTGTGGAGCCAGACGAGGAGAAGCTCTCAAAAGCTCCTTTGCGCTCCAGGCTCAGGGTTTACGGGGCCGGTTCGATGGCGAACGTGACGACGGCAATAATAACAGCCCTCATTCTCAGCTACGCAGTGACCCCTCTCCTTGTGCCCGATGGTATAGGGGTTAGTGAGGTCATCAAGGGCGCACCGGCGGATGGCATCCTCCACAAGGGAGACGTTATAGTTGCAATAAACGGACAGAGCGTTAAAACAATGGAGGAGTTTATATCGCTTATGAACAAGACGAAGCCCGGAGAAACCATAACCCTCACCGTTATTAGAAATGGAAAGGAGATGAACCTCAAGCTCACGCTGGCCGAAAATCCCGAAAACCCTGGCAAGGGCTTCATAGGGATAAGACCGACCCAGCACGTGAAGTCGAAGATTGGACATGACTGGCTTATACTTCCACTGTTTTTCTCTCTCTACTGGATTTACCTCCTAAACATCGGGATAGGTCTCATGAACCTCTTCCCGCTGGTTCCACTGGACGGGGGTAGAATGCTAGACGACGTTATAAAGGAGTACCTGCCAGAGAAAGTGGCCAAGCCCATTAGATACGCCACAATTGGAATCGGGCTGTTCCTCCTGGCCGTTAACGTCATACCTGCCATACTCAATCTCGCGAGGTAGGAAGTATCTCCACCATTCCTTTTTTGAATTTGAATATCCCCCCTGACGGCTCAAAGTCCGGAAGAAGAGATTTAACAACTCGAATTTCCTCAACACCCGGCCGTGAAGTCGGCTTAAATTCAACAATGTGCTCCGCATACTGTGAGAGCCACGATAGGAACCTAGGGGAAACTCTATCCCTGTTCACGAGGAAGATATTAAGAACTTCCTCACCCTTGGAACGGGGAAAGTTCTCCTTTAGAGCCATGTTCCTTTTGAGAATCTTCATGCCAGTATTTTCCCCAAAAATCTCAACAAAACCATCGACAGTTACGGTAATGCCTATCCTCTTTGGCCTCCCCTCTATCATCTTCTTATAGAGAGCGAGAATCTTGGGCAGAAAAGTACTCCCGTCAATCTGACCAAAGGAATAGACAAAGGATTCTTTAGGCTGAATTCCGTTAACTGAACCAAAGACGTCTATAACAGCTAGTCGTTCCTCTTTGCCTAGGGTTTGAAGTGCAAAACGAACGGCCATTGCATACTTTCTAAGCAAACCATAGGGTAAAGAGTAGTTAGCCACAATACCATACCATCCTTTTGACAGAAACGACTTAAATATTTCAACGCCTAGAGCCCATCCATATGAGCCAGTATAATACACCACAAGCAGGGTACCATCCTCTATGATACCCCCTCCCAGCATTCTGTCAAGATGTAACAATCCAGTTTTGAACACTTTGTACCCCATGCTCTCGCCCGGATAAGGAAAAGACCCAATCTTTTTAAAAGCATTTTCGTAAGGCAACCCATGTCAAAGTGTTCAAAGTGCGAAAGGCCAGCGGTTTACCACGCACGCTACAGCGGACTCTACTACTGCCACAAGCACTTTAACGAGATGGTGGAGAAGAAGTTCAAGGAAACAGTCAAGAAGTACCACCTAATCGAAAAGGGCGAGAGGATAGCGGTTGGAGTTTCCGGTGGGAAGGACAGCGTGGTTCTGATGCACCTCCTAGCAAAGCTCCGCGAGAAGTTCCCCTTTGAGCTCGTCGCTATAACGATAGATGAGGGCATAGCCGGGTACAGACCACCGAGTGTGGAGATAGCGAAGAGGAACGCGAAAAAACTCGGCATAGAGCACAGAATTTATTCCTTCAAGGAATACATCGGCTTTACATTGGACGAGACAGTCGAGATAATGGGGAGCTTCGAGAAGGGTGAAAGAGTCGGTGCCTGTTCCTACTGTGGCGTCTGGAGAAGGTGGCTTTTAAACTACGCGGCCAAGGACGTCGGGGCGGATAAATTAGCGGTAGGCCATAACCTTGATGATGAAGTCCAGATGTTCATAATGAACATTCTCCGCGGGGATATAGCCAGACTCGGAAGAACCGGTCCCTATTACGAGGAAATCCACCCAGAGTTAGTTCCGAGGATAAAGCCCCTCCGTGAGATTCCAGAGAAAGAGATAGTCCTCTACGCTGTTCTGAACAACATTGAGGTTGACCTTAGCGAGTGCCCCTACGCAGTTGAAGCATTCAGGGCGGAGATAAGGGACTGGCTCAACGAGATGGAGGAGAGACACCCGGGAACGAAGTATCAAATCCTGCGGAGCTACGACAAGCTCTTCCCGCTCATCGCGAAGACATACACCAAGAAAACCAGCGAACTTAACCGCTGTAAGATATGTGGACAGCCTACAACAGGGGAGATATGCAAGGCCTGCCAGTTCCGCCTTCAGGTCGAGAGGAAAGCGAGGGAAAAGGGAATAACCTTCAGGGTTGAGTGAGGTGGTCATTGCACTGAACAGCTCTTTATAAACACCTGTTTAGCATACTAAACAACTTTTATAAAGTATCGGTACACAGTGCTACTTCGCGTTTCCAGTTGAGGTCTATTTCCCAAAAGTCAAGCTGAGAATCCAGCATCCCAAAAAGGTGTACTTCGTTGACAGCGCCTTCATAACGTTCCTGAGCATAAAGTTCAGCGAGAACTTCGGAAGGCTCATGGAAAACACAGTGTTCATTGAACTCTTAAGGAGGGGAAAAGAGGTGAACTACGCCCTTGGGGACAACTGGGAGATTGACTTTGTCCTGCCGGATGAAGAGACGCTAATTCAGGTTAGCTACGACGTTTCAAACCCCGAGACCATGAAACGCAAGCTCAGGGCGTTGAAAAAGGTAAGGAAGCTCTTCCACTGGAAAAAGGCAGTGTTGGTAACGTGGGATGCCGAGAAAAAGGTTGATGGAATCAAAATCGTCCCGCTGTGGGGGTTCCTTCTTGAGGGTTATTGAGACGCCGATAAGCATTGAAGAGCTCGAAGAACTCAAGAAAAGGAGTAAAGCAAAGGTCGAGCTGGTTCTCCTAGGAAAAACCGAAAGGAACGGTATAACCTTAAACAGGACCCTAATTGAGGGAACTCCCGAGGAAATTGAACGCTTCATGGAGAGGCTAAGGTTAGCCAGAGCAGGGGGTTAAAAATACCTAGTTTATAGACTCCTCCTCTGCCTTTCTCCTGAGTTCTTTAATGCGCTCAATCCTGTACTCCTCAACAAGTTTCAGGAACCTCTCGGCTTCCCTCTCCTCGTCCTCTTCCTTCCAGCGTTCCAGCAGTTCCCCGATGGCCCTCTCAAGGGTCTCCCTCTCGACAACTGCAAACTCGTCAACCCTCTTCACGTCGAGCTCCTCGCTCGTGAAGAATGGCACGTGGGAATCTCTCAGAACCTCTTTGACGGGCTCCGGGAGGGACTTCTCTGTTATCAAAGCCCTTATCCCCTTCTCGACAAGCTCCTCTGCTATGGCCTTTCCAGCTCCAGCTGGGTTGATTACGAAGAGGACATCGCCCCGTCTCAAACCAACCTCACGCTCAATCCTCTCGAGCTCGCGCCAGCTCAGGGTCCTAAGAACCTTTAAAGGTACTGCACTACCGCGAACCTCCACCACGTTCATTCTCTTGACCTTGACCAAATCCCTGCTGAGGCGCTCTATTACAGCCTTTGCTTCCTTCAGCTGTTTCTCAAGGACTTCGATGCGCTTCACCTTCGCCTCAAGCTCCCTCTCGCGGAGGACCTTTCTCCTCACTTCCTCGTCATAGTCCGCTATTCTCCTTTCGAGCCTCTCGATGGTTCTCCTCTGCTCCCTAATGATGCCCCTCAGCTCCTCGTTCTCCCGCTCGAGGAGCTCTATCCGCTCCTCCAGCTCCCTGATTTTCCTAAGGTAAGGCCTCATGTCAACGCTCGTCGTTTCCTCCGTCTGGGGTTCGGGCTTCCTCTCCTCCCGCCTAGCGGTTACCCTCTGCATCGCCTCGCCGAGGTTGTAGCCCTGAATGACCAGAGCCTTAACCTCATCGGCCCTCTTGCTCAGCCCGGCCTCGCGGAGCTTGGCCTCAACGTGTTCAAGCTTCGGCTTGAGCCTGAGGTAGGCCTTGTAAGCTGCAGCCAGAGCGTCCCTCTGGTGGTCATCCTCGACCTTTATTCCAAGGTTCCTGAGGAGTTCGTTCTTTTCATCAACCCTGAGGCTCTCCCGCGGGACGAAGAGGTTGGCTTTAAAGGAGCGCGCTATCTTCTCGACGAATCCCGGGGCCGGAGAAACGTCCGTGGCAACTATAACCGGATGCCCAATCTCGCTTATGAACCTGAAGATCTCGCCGACGGGCATGTTCCTCTCGCTGTGGAGGGCGATTATGTTCCCGTTCAGGTCGATGACGGCTATTCCAACTGTTATCCCCGGGTCTATGCCCACT
This sequence comes from Thermococcus sp., assembly GCF_015523185.1. Classification (NCBI taxonomy): domain Archaea; kingdom Methanobacteriati; phylum Methanobacteriota; class Thermococci; order Thermococcales; family Thermococcaceae; genus Thermococcus; species Thermococcus sp. Next base: position 4,999 of record NZ_WAKV01000030.1, on the reverse strand, counting down.
ATAATGCTTTTCCGCTCCTTTATAGCCTCCTCTCCCTTGAGCGGGGCAAAACCGAGCTCGGCCCTTTCCACCGGATAAATCCTGACCTCAACGTCCCCACCGCGCATCGGCCTGACGATACCGGCCAGCTCTTCCCTGCTCGCGTAAACCCTGAACTCGCCCCTGGCTAAGCCGTAGTCCTTTTCCTCGGTCTCAAGGTCAAAGGGTATGTCAGCTCTTCTCAGCCTGTCTTCAATTTCTCTCACCTTGTCCCTCACTAGGTTGTGCACCCTCTTCCTGTAGCGGTCCTGACTCCAACCTCCTTTGCCATGGCTCCTTCCCCGGGTAACCTTCACTATGACTTCATCCTCAAAAGCCAGAACCTCGTAGCCTATACCTTTGCTCGCGAGCAGGGCTGAAAGCTTCGCCTCCTCGTATGGGTCAAAGCGGTCGCTCGTTCTTATCCCGTGTTCCCTAGCGAGGCTCTGCAAACTTCGCTGTTCGCCGGGCCTTCCGGTAACCTGAACGAGCTTGGTTCCCGGGGGAAGTGCCCTGAGAAACATTCTCAAATCGTCTCCAAGTTCCGTAACGCTGTCTATAGCCACTATATCGGGCTTTTTAGTGCGAATAAACCGGATTAGCCTGTACAGAGTGAACTCGCCCTTTCGCTCAAGTTTTCCGTTGTACCAGCTCACCACTGCAAAGCGCCTCGGGTTCTCGCCGATTACGTCAAGGCCGATTATGAGAATGAGCACCACCCTCTAGCAAACTGAGGGACGGTATCTTTTTAACCCTTAGGTTTAGGTCACCAAAACCGTTATTTAGAACCGGAGTTATATTCAATCCCGGGGTGATAGTGTGAAGATGCGCCTCGTCTTTGACAAAAAGTACGATATTCTGACGGGGGAGTACCTGGTAAGCGTCAGGGAGCTCGACCTGGACGAGGAGCTGAAGACGATAGTTGACGGCTTCGACCCAAAGGTTAAGGTCATGGGCGAGGGGCTAAGCCTCAACGAGCTGACTGGAAAGATCTTCAAGGCGAGCACGAGGGAAGAGGCCGAAAAAATAATGAGCGAAATTAGAGGTGCCTTAGTTGAGACGTTCAGCTCTCTGATAGCACGCTTCAAAGAGGCCCAGAGCTTCAACGGTTCCGTCGTTTACGAGATAGACTTCAACGAGCTATTCAAGGAGTGACCTAATGGAAAGCTCTATGGCACGGTTTATCGTTTCCTGAGCCATAGATGGCCTTGGCTTTTCGAGGGCCTGGTTATGGCTGAAGGGAACGTGGATAAAGCCCGCTTTCGTTTCCATCCCAGATACTGCTACCGTGTGCAAAGCGGTGAACATCGCCGTGTTGCAGACGTAGGTACCGGCGGTATTCGACACCCCGGCCGGAATCCCTGCCCCTCTAAGGGTTTTGACGACGCGCTTTATAGGTATGGTAGCAAAGTAAGCGCTCGGCGCCCCTTCAAAGATCGGCTCGTCTTCCGGCTTGAAACCGTCGTTGTCCGGCATTTCTGAGTCCATCACGTTTATCGCAACTCTCTCCACGGTTACGTTGGGCCTTCCTCCAGCCTGGCCGGTGAGGAGGACGAAATCCGGCTTTTCCTTAACTATGAGCCTCGGCAGGAGCTCCCTGACTCCATTGAAGGAAACTGGAAGCTGAACCTTTACGAGAGTTGCACCGCCGAGCTCATCGGGCAGGGCCTTCACGGCCTCCCATGAGGGGTTGATTTTTTCACCGCCAAAAGGCTCGAAGCCTGTAACGAGAACCTTCATGGAACCACCGGAAAAGGGTAGGTTTTTAGGGTTTAAAAGCTACTCCAGGCGAGGGGTGAGGATGAGGTACAACATCCTAATCATCGGTGCCGGACCCGTTGGGAATTATCTGGCAAACCTTCTCGCGAGGGACTACAGCGTTGCCGTTGTCGAGAAAAAGAGCTCCTTCGGAGGAAAGGCCTGCACCGGCATAATAGGGGCAGAAAACTACGAGAGACTCAATCTGCCGAAAAAAGCCATTCTAAACGAACTATACGGTGCAACATTTTACTCACGAATCCAGAGCTTTTCGATAGGGAGGAAGAGTCCTCAGGCTTACCTCGTGGACAGGAAGACCCTAGAGAGGGAACTGGCGAAGAGAGCTATGAAAAAAGGAGCTGATTATTTGATGAGCACGACCTTCAGAGGATTCAGGAACGGAAAGGCCGTTCTTCAGCACATGGGGGAGACGCTTGAGGTTAAGGCAGACTTCTACATCGGAGCCGACGGCGTGAACAGCACCGTGGCGAAGGTCATCGGGACCAAAACCCGGGCAGAATTCCTGAGCGGTTACGAGGTTGAAGTTCTGGGGAGCTTCGATAGGAGAAACGTTGAGGTATGGGTCAACAAAGAGATAACGCCCGACTTCTTCGCGTGGGTCACCCCGATTGATGGGGAAACTGCCAGGGTTGGGACCTTTGGAAAAATGGAAGCCCTGAGCAGGTTTTTAAGACTGAGAAGGCTAGAACCAACGAAGATACTTGAGTTCAAGGCCGGCCCGGTTGGTTTCGGATGGAGAAAGCCCTGGGTTAAGGGAAACGTTGCACTTGTCGGTGATTCAGCACTCCAGATTAAGCCAACGACAGCCGGGGGAATAGTTTATGGCATGCTATGTGCCGAGAACCTGAAAAAAGCCCTCTACGAAGGGAAACCCGAGAAGTACTGGGACTACTGCTCGTGGGTGAGAAGACAGATAAGCTTTGGGCTTAAGTTCAGGAGGCTCTTCACGGGACTCGACCAAGATGCAATAGAGAGAATCTTTGAGGTTCTCGGAAGCGAAGAGGCCAGGGAGGTCATAGAAACCCAGGCCGACTTCGACGACCATCTCAGAACCGCAAAGGCCCTCCTAAAGAGGCCAAAACTTCTCGCAAAGCTCATAAAGGTCAGCCCCAGTCTGATTAAGGCCCTGCTGTGAGGTGAGACTATGAGGTGGAAGATGGGTCTCCAAGAGGAGTACCTGAAGGCAATAGCAGAAGGAAAAAAGAAAATCGAGGGCCGTTTGTACGATGAGAAGAGGCAGGCCATAAAACCCGGAGATGAGATAGTCTTCGAGAACAAACTGGTGTGTGTTGTAAAGGACCTGAGGGTCTACTCATCCTTCAGGGAAATGCTGGAAAAGGAGGGCCTTGAGAACGTTTTGCCCGGAGTGAAGAGCATTGAAGAGGGTGTTAAGGTCTACAGGAGATTTTATTCAGAGGAGAAAGAGAAAAAGTACGGGGTGGTAGCTATAGAGGTCGAACCGGTCGCGTGGATTGAGTAATCTAAATAACGTGAACATCAAACCCCAGTTCCTTTAAAACTTTGAAATCCTCGTCCAAGGTTATTATTGGCATGCCATTGACAATGGCAATGGAAGCAATGAAAAGGTCCCTGAATGACATTGGTGTTCCATGCTTCATCAGCCTTTTATGAAGATACGACGCCATCTCAGCACATTTCCATCAAAGGGAAGCTCAATCAGCGTTTCAAGCCATATAAGCTCATCTTTCTTAGGCATTCCCACAAGAATTTCGAACTTTGTTGTAGCAGTTATTCAAAAGGAGTTGTCCAGAGCAGTGACTTTTTCAAAGACTTCACGGTTGCCCCTGGCAATCTCGATTATCACGTTTGTCTCAAGGACTGCCCCCATTTTTCAAACTCCTCCTCGATATCTTTGAGCTTTCTCTTCGCTTCCAGGTACTCTTCTTCACTCAGAATTCCATAGAGGCGACGCAGGGCATCAACGTTTCCCTTTCTCTCCCGCAAAAGCTCTCTAAAGAGCTCGCTGAAGGATTTTTTACCCTTAATTCGAACGAGTTCGTTGTAAACATCATCAGAAATCGTTATCGTCTTTACCATGCTCTCACCAATATATTGTGTGCATGCATCATATTCAAGCATTGCCCCAACAGATAATAGAAAAAGAAAATCAAAGGTACCTCTCCTTTACCCAGCGGATGAAGTAGTCCGGGTTTAATTCTTCGCCGATGGCCTTTTTTAGGAGTTCCTTCGGCGGATAGATGCTTCCCCACCGGTGTATCTTCTCCCTGAGCCAGGCCTTAATCGGCTCGAACTCGGCCTTGGCTATCTTCTCCTCGAAGTCCGGGATGTCGCGCTTGATGTGGTAGTAGAGCTGGCTCGCGAGGAGCGTACCTATGCTGTAGGTCGGGAAGTAGCCTATCGTTCCGTGCGCCCAGTGGATATCCTGGAGGATTCCCTCCGCGTAGGTCTTAGGCCTTATTCCTAGGAGACGCTCCATCTCCTCGTTCCAGAGCTCGGGTAAGTCCTTCGCCTTAACGCCCTCGTTGAGCATCATCCTCTCGAGCTTGAAGCGGAGCAGTATGTGGAAGTTGTAGGTAACTACATCAGCCTCGGTCCTTATGAAGTCCGGCCTAACTATATTGAAGTAGAGGTACACATCCTCAGGGGTGTAGTTCGCCATGAAGGGTAGGTTCTCCTTGAGGACGGGATAGATGAGTTCAGCAAACTCCCTACTCCTTCCGATTATGTTTTCCCAGAAGCGGCTCTGGCTCTCGTGGATTCCAAGGGAAACGCCACCTGCTATCGGCGTGAACATGAACCTCTCATCCTGCTGGAGCTCGTAGAGTGCATGCCCAAACTCGTGAACCGTACTTAGAATCGTCCTCCTGAAGTCGTAGCCTTCATAGCGGGTGGTTATCCTAACGTCTCTTATACCGAACTCTGTCGTGAATGGATGAGCGGAGACGTCGAGCCTTGAGCGGACTCCAAGCGGAAAGCCGAACTTCTTGAGAATCCATATGTTAACGCGCTCCATCTGCTCCTTCTCATACCTCTCCTTCTCAAGCGGGTGCTCCCTTGGAACTTTGCCCTCTTCCATTATCTTCTCAAGGAGGGGCTTGAGCTCCTTCTCCAGCTTGTCAAACATCCTCTCGACTTCTTTAGTGGTCAGTCCCTCCTCGAAGAGGTCGAGCAAAGCGTCATAGGGCTCGTCCTCATAGCCGAGGTACTCGGCGGCGCGCTT